>NZ_WMBF01000740.1:0-2135 GCF_019400875.1 Streptomyces anatolicus
GGCCCGGCGGAACGCGTCCGCCGGGCCCGCTCTCGTACAGGTGCTGTCAGTCCGTGCCGGACTCCATCGCGGCACGGTCCAGCATCGTCTCCTCCTCGGTGGTCTCGCCGCGCGAGGCGATCGCCTGGGCGCCGCCCGCGTCCATGGCACCGATCAGACCCGTCGAGGCCGCCTGCGCGGCGCCGATCGGCGTCGGGTGCGCGGTGCCGACCAGGCCCAGCTCCACGTACTGCTCGAGGCGGGAGCGCGAGTCCGCGATGTCGAGGTTGCGCATGGTGAGCTGGCCGATCCGGTCCACCGGGCCGAACGCCGAGTCCTCGGTCCGCTCCATGGAGAGCTTGTCCGGGTGGTAGCTGAGCGCCGGGCCCCGCGTGTCGAGGATCGAGTAGTCCTCGCCGCGCCGCAGCCGCAGCGTCACCTCGCCGGTGATCGCCGCGCCGACCCAGCGCTGGAGCGACTCGCGCACCATCAGGGCCTGCGGGTCCAGCCAGCGGCCCTCGTAGAGCAGCCGGCCGAGCCGCCTGCCCTCGTTGTGGTACGCGGCCACCGTGTCCTCGTTGTGGATCGCGTTGACCAGACGCTCGTAGGCGATGTGAAGCAGAGCCATGCCGGGCGCCTCGTAGATGCCGCGGCTCTTGGCCTCGATCACCCGGTTCTCGATCTGGTCGGACATGCCGAGGCCGTGCCGGCCGCCGATCGCGTTGGCCTCCATGACGAGGTCGACGGCGGAGGAGAACTCCTTGCCGTTGACCGTCACGGGACGGCCCTGGTCGAAGCCGATCGTCACGTCCTCGGTGTCGATCTCCACCGACGGGTCCCAGAACCGCACGCCCATGATCGGGTCGACGGTCTCCAGACCGGTGTCCAGGTGCTCCAGCGTCTTCGCCTCGTGCGTGGCGCCCCAGATGTTGGCGTCCGTGGAGTACGCCTTCTCCGTGGAGTCCCGGTAGGGCAGCCCGTGCGCGAGCAGCCACTCGGACATCTCCTTGCGGCCGCCCAGCTCCGTGACGAAGTCCGCGTCCAGCCAGGGCTTGTAGATCCGCAGGTGCGGGTTGGCGAGCAGACCGTAGCGGTAGAACCGCTCGATGTCGTTGCCCTTGAACGTGGAGCCGTCGCCCCAGATCTGCACGCCGTCCTCGAGCATGGCCCGCACGAGGAGCGTGCCGGTCACGGCACGCCCCAGCGGCGTGGTGTTGAAGTACGGCCGCCCGCCCGACTTGATGTGGAACGCGCCGCAGGCGAGCGCCGCGAGACCTTCCTCGACCAGCGCGGCACGACAGTCGACGAGTCGGGTGATCTCGGCGCCGTACGCGGAGGCCCGGCCCGGCACGGACGCGATGTCGGGCTCGTCGTACTGACCGATGTCGGCGGTGTAGGTGCACGGGACGGCGCCCTTGTCGCGCATCCAGGCGACGGCGACGGAGGTGTCGAGACCGCCGGAGAAGGCGATGCCGACGCGCTCGCCGGTGGGGAGGGAGGTGAGGACCTTGGACATAGGAAGAGTATGCATCAGAATGCATGGCCATGCAAACAGCCCGTGGGGTCACATCTTCTTCGCGCCCGCCTTGCCCGAGGGGTCACATCCTCTTCGCGCCCGCCTTGATCGCCTCCCGGATGCGGGTGTACGTGCCGCAGCGGCAGATGTTGCGGATCTCGTCCAGGTCGCGCTCCTCGATCTCACGGCCCTCGGCCGCGGCCCGGCGGACCTTGGCGACGGCGGTCATGATCTGGCCCGGCTGGCAGTAGCCGCACTCGGCCACGTCCAGCTCCAGCCAGGCCTCCTGCATGGGGTGCAGCTCCTTGCCGACGGTGGCGGGCAGCCCCTCGATCGTGGTTATCTCGTCGTCCGGCGCGATCTTGGCGACGGGGACCGAGCAGGGGTTGAAGGCCTTGCCGTTGATGTGGGACGTACAGGCCTGGCAGACGCCGATGCCGCAGCCGTACTTGGGCCCGGTCACGCCGAGCAGATCGCGCAGCACCCACAGGAGACGTACGTCGTCCTCGGCCTCGACGGTGATCCGCTCGCCGTTCAGGGTGAAGGTGTGGCTTGCCATGGCAGGAATCAGGGCTCCTCAGAAGGCGCGGTCGAGACCGTCGGTGGGGGACTGGGGTGTGGAGGGCTCGCGGGGGAGCGG
>NZ_WMBF01000741.1:0-2135 GCF_019400875.1 Streptomyces anatolicus
GGCCGGGGGCAGCAGGGCCGGTTCGATGCCCGCCGCGGCCAGGCCCGCGGGGGCCGTCTCGGCGAGGGGGACGCCGTAGCGGGCGAGGCGCAGCGGCATCAGGGACTCCACCGGTGCCTTGCGGCGCCAGGCGCGGCCGTAGCGGGAGCGCAGGCGGGCCTGGTAGACGAGACGTTCCTGCTCCAGCTTGATCACCTGGTCGTACGAGCGCAGCTCCCACAGCTTCATCCGCCGCCAGAGCCGGAACGTAGGCACCGGCGAGAGCAGCCAGCGCGTGATCCGTACGCCCTCCATGTGCTTGTCGGCCGTGATGTCCGCGATCCGCCCGACCGCGTGCCGGGCCGCCTCGACCGCGACGACGAAGAGCACCGGGATCACCGCGTGCATGCCCGTGCCGAGCGGGTCGGGCCAGGCCGCCGCGCCGTTGAAGGCGATCGTCGCCGCCGTGAGCAGCCACGCCGTCTGGCGCAGCAGCGGGAAGGGGATACGGATCCAGGTCAGCAGGAGGTCGAGGGCGAGCAGGACGCAGATACCCGCGTCGATGCCGATCGGGAAGACCGCCGAGAAGCTGCCGAAGCCCTTCTGCTCGGCGAGTTCGCGCACGGCCGCGTACGACCCCACGAAGCCGATCGCGGCGATGACGACCGCACCGGCGACGACCACCCCGATGAGTATCCGGTGCGTGCGTGTCAGCTGCATCGCGGCCACCCGCGAACCCCTCCCTGTTCAGCCTGTTTCGGCTTGTTGCGATCGATAGCGTGGCACACGTGTGCGGGGCGCCCGGCGGCCGGTACGCCGGAAGCCCGGTCCCAGGGGACCGGGCTCCCTCAACTACCGCACCGGCGCGGCTACTTCACCGCTCCGCCGCTTTCTCCGCTTCAGGCCTTGGCCTTGGCCTTCGGCTCGTCCTTCTTCGACTCGTCCTTCTCGGGGTCGCCCTTCTTGGGGGCGTCCTTCTCCGAGTCGTCCTTCTTGGGCTTCTCGCTCGGACCGGACGGAGCCTTGCCGCCACCCTCGTTGGCGGAGACGACCGACGCCGCGGCCTCCTTCGCCGCCTTCTGCGCGGCCTTCGACAGGTCACCGGCGTCGGGGGACTTGTCGCCCGCGAGGCCCGCGCCGTTGTAGTCGACCGTGACGACCGCGTTCTCCACGCGCGTCACGAACGTCTGCTGCTTGAAGGTGTCCTTGTCCTTCTTCAGGTCGTAGCGCACGAGCGTGGCCTGGTCGCCCACGCCCTGCACCGGCTCCGCCTTGACGCCCTTCGCGTCCTTGGTCGCCTGGGCGTCCGCGACCTGCTTGGCGAAGTTGTCCTGCGCGCGCTTGGCGCCGCTGCCGAGCGAGGCGTCCGAGTCGAAGCGCATCAGCGAGACGCGCAGCCAGCGGAACTGGGAACCGTCCACGCCGTTGTTGTCGAGGCTGTCCCAGGAGCAGCTGCCGCGCAGCGCCGTGTCCGTGGACGTGCCGGCCTTGCCCTTGTCCTTGGCCTTCGGCACCAGGTCCGCGAGCGTCTTCTTCGACAGGACCTCGCAGGGCTCGGGGAGCTTGCTGTACGCGGCCTTCTCCACGGGCGCGGGCTTGTCCCCGGCCTTCTTGGAGGCCGACGCCTTCGCGCCCGCGTCCTTCTTGGCCCCGTCGGAGCCGGAGTCGGAGTCGGAGGAGCAGCCGGAGGCGACGAGGATCACCGGTACGGCGGCCGCGCAGACGATGATGCGGCTGAGGCGCTGTCGCTGTCGCTGTGCAGGTCGGTGCATGGTTCCTTCACTCAGTTCGTCTCGTGACGTCCAGTTCGTCTCGTGACGTCGTCGGGTCCGGGGCCACGGTACGCGCATGGGGCGGCGGGTGGCTCCGCGTCGAGGGTGCCGGGCCCCCGCCCGTGCCCGTCGCGGCCACCGGTCACTCGTCGAACGTCCCGGCGATCGCGTCGGCCAGTTCCTCCGCCTTGTCCTGCATTTCCTTGCTGTCGGGCACGTCCGTGCGGCGGCCCGGCTGCTCGTCGTACTCGATGGTGACGATGACGTTCGACGTGCGGAACACCACAATCACGGTGCGGTGTCGGGTGGCCGAGGCGGAGGTGGTGAGGGCGTCGTCGAGGAAGGCCTCTTCGCCGAGGTCGTCGAGGGTGCGGGGTTCGAGGC
>NZ_WMBF01000742.1:0-2126 GCF_019400875.1 Streptomyces anatolicus
GGCATCGCTTGCGCGCAGGGCGAAGCCCCCTCCACCCGGCCGGATACGACCCGCGCACGCAGCCAAGCCCTCCCCGCTCGGCTCGACATGACCTGCGCACATGACGAAACTCCCTCCTCTCGGACCGACATGCCCTCCGCGCACGGTCAAGCCCCCTCCGCACACACAGGATTCCTCTCCGTCCGCCCCCGCATCGCGCTGATCAGCGCCACACCTGCGGCTGTCGGGCCCGCCGTGGACGGGCTCGCCGATGCCTTTCCCGAGGCGGAGCCCTGGAATCTGCTCGACGACGCCCTGCTCACCGACGCCGCCGCGCAGGGCGGGCTCACCCCGGCCCTCACCGACCGGATGCGGCGGCTGATCACGCACGCCGTCGAGGGCGGCGCCCGGGGGGTGCTGCTGACGTGTTCGCTCTTCGGGCCGGTGGCGGCGGCGCGTACGGATGCGCACGTCCCGGTCCTTGCGGCGGATTCGGCCGCCTTCGCCGCGGCCCTGGCGGGCGGGCACCACCGTGTGCTCGTCCTCGCCACGTTCCCTGCGGCGTTGGACGACTGTCTGGAGCGCTTTCGCGACGCGGCGCGGGCCGCCCACTCCCCCACCGAAGCCGTCGGCCGGGTGATCGCACCGGGCGAGCGCCCGGACCCGGCAGGAGCGGACGCGGTTCTTCTGGCCCAGTACTCCCTCGCGCCCCGCGCCGATGAGCTGTCCGCCGCTCTCGGGCTGCCCGTGCACGCGGGCCCGCTGGCGGCGGCCCGTGCCCTGCGGGCCGCGGTGGGAGACATCCCCGCGGTGGGCGAGGGAGGTGCGGCGTGCTCGGAGTGATCGCCGACGATGTGACGGGGGCGACCGATGTGGCGCTGGCCCTGCGCGAGAGCGGGCTGCGGACCGTCCTGTACTTCGGGGTGCCGGCCGAAGACCTGGAGCCGCCCGGCGGACACGAGGCCGTGGTCATCGCGCTCAAGAGCCGAATGGCCGCCCCGGCGCGGGCCGTCGCGGAGTCGCTGGACGCGCTGCGCCGGCTGCGCGGGCACGGCGTGCGGCAGGTCTACTTCAAGTTCTGTTCCACCTTCGACTCCACCGCGGACGGCAACATCGGACCGGTCCTGGACGCGCTGGCCGACGCCCTGGACGCGCCCGCCGTGCTCTTGACGCCCAGCTCGCCGCGGCACGGCCGCACCCAGTACGAGGGCCAGCTCTTCGTGCACGGCCAGCCGTTGGCCGAGTCACCGATGCGGCACCACCCGGTGACGCCGATGACCGACTCGTCACTGCCCCGGCTGCTGCGGGCACAGACGGACAGGCCGGTCGCTCTGGTGCGGTGGGAGACCGTGCGTGCGGGCGCCGAGGCCGTGCGCACGACGATGGTCGACGCGGCGGCCCGCGGTGTCCGCTACCTGCTGGCCGACGCCCTCGACGAGGACGACCTGCACACCCTCGGCAGCGTTGTCGCCTCGGCTCCCCTGGTCGCGGGGGCCGCCGGACTGGCCGGCGGGCTCGCCCGCACCGTGCGGGGCGAGGCCCCCGACGCCCGCGACGAGGACGACCCGATGCCGGCCTGGCCCGCCGCCGTCCTGTGCGGCAGCTGCTCGGCACGCACCCTGGAGCAACTCGCCGCCCTGCGCGCCCTGGACCGGCCCATGCACCGGCTCGACCCTGTCGCCATCTCTGATCCGGCCGCGCTAGCCGATGAGGCCCTTGGCTGGTACGACGCGCTGGCGCCCGGCATGCCCCGCGGAGCGCCTGTCTTCCACTCCTCCGTCCCGCCCGAGGAACTCCGGGCCACTCAGCGGGAGTTGGGGGCCGAACGAGCTGCCGCCGTTCTGGAAGAGGCCACCGGACGCATCGCTGCGGGACTCGTGCGGCGGGGTGTACGGCGTCTGATCGCGGCCGGCGGCGAGACATCGGGAGCGGTGATCGGCGCACTCGGGGTCACCGGTGCCTGGGTCGGTCCGGCCGCCGCGCCCGGCGTCCCGTGGATCCGCCCCACCTCCGGCCCCGGCATCGTGCTGCTGCTGAAGTCGGGAAACTTCGGCGGCCCCGACTTCCTGGCCACCGCATCGGCACCTGCCCCGTCCCCCGTGCTCCACCCCCACGGGCGCACCGAAGGAGCCCGTTCATGAACGCCC
>NZ_WMBF01000743.1:0-2124 GCF_019400875.1 Streptomyces anatolicus
CGCTTGGCGGGGGCGCTTTCGTCCGTCGCCGGGTCCGTCATGCCCATCGTGGCGAGCGACTTGGAACGGACGATGAGGATCAGTACGGGCGCGCCGATCAGCGCCACGATGACGGAGACCGGGGCCTCGTACGGGCGGGCGACCACGCGGGCGGCGACGTCCGAGACGGTCAGGACGCAGGCGCCGACGAGGCCCGCGATGAGCAGCCGGGCGGGCAGCCGCGTGCCCGCGATGGCGCGGGCGAGGAAGCCCGCGAGGAGGCCGAGGAAGGAGATGGGTCCGGCGAGGGCGACGGCGGCGGCCGTGAGCAGGGTGACGCCGACGGCGACGACCGTACGGATCACGGGCGGCCGGTGGCCGAGGCTGCGGGCGAGGTCGTCGCCGAGGGCGAGCGCGGAGAGCGGCCGGGCGACCAGCAGCGCCACCAGGAATCCGGCGGCGAGCACCGGGGCGAGCCGCCCGAGTTCGCCGTACCCCTCGACGCCGGCGAGCAAGCCGAGCACCCAGAAACGGAACCTGTCGTACGTCTCCGCGGAGTTGACGACGATGACGCTGGTGAGCCCGCCGAAGGTGGCGCCGAGCGCCGATCCGGCGAGGACGAGCCGCATGGGGGAGCCGCCGCCCTTGCGCCCGGCGATGAGCAGCACCAGCCCGCTCGCGACCACCGCGCCCACGAAGGCACAGCCCAGATAGGCGTAACCGGAATCCAACCCGAGCAGCGCGATGCCCGCGACGACACCCAGCGAGGCACCGGCGTTCACGCCGAGCAGGCCGGTCTCGGCGAGGGGGTTGCGGGTGACCGCCTGGAGCAGGCACCCGGCGACCCCGAGGGCGCCGCCGACGAGCAGCGCGGTGAGGGTGCGGGGGATGCGCAGGTCGCCGACGACGAGGGCGAGGCGTGAATCGCCGCGCGCGCCGCGCCGGTTCAGGAGGTAGTCCAGTACGCCGCCGGGGCCGACCTCGCCCGCGCCGACGGAGAGCGACAGGGCTGCGAGCAGCAGCAGGGCGAGGCTGAATCCGGTGACGGCGAGGGCCACCTGGCGGCGGGCGGCACGCTCGGGTGCCGGGCCGCGCCCGTCCGTTTCGGTCAACTCCCGTGAGGATTCGGGCAGTTGGGGGGCGGGGGGCGTGGTGCCCACGGTCGGCATGCGCATAAGGTGAGGCTAGCCTAACTATGTCGACGGGATGGCGACCTCTGGGCAGTAGTTATACGTTAGGTTAGGCTTACCTAAAAAGTAGGGGGAGGTCGCTCACATGCCTGACCACATACCGAACGAGCCGTACGCCGAGGGCGAGTTCGCCGGGCGTACGGCTCTGGTGACCGGCGCGGGCCAGGGAATCGGCGCCGCGGTGGCCACGGCGCTTGCGGCACGGGGCGCCCATGTCGTCGCCACGGATCGCTCGGCGCGGGGGCTTGAGGAATTGGCCCTGATGGGGCGGGCGCTCGCCGGGGCGATCACGCCTCGCGTCATGGATGTCACGGACCCCGCCGCCGTCACCTCCGTCATCGACGGCGTCGTACGCGACCACGGCGCCCTCGACCTCCTCGTGAACGTCGCCGGGATCCTCCGTACCGCACCCGTCGCCGAACTGACCGACGCCGACTGGGCCGACACCTTCGCCGTGAACACCACCGGCGTCTTCCACACCTCGCGCGCCGCCGCCTCCCACATGACGGCGCGCGGCTCCGGCTGCATCATCACCGTCGCCTCCAACGCGGCCGGGATCCCGCGCACCGGCATGGCCGCGTACGCCGCGTCGAAGGCGGCGGCCACGATGTTCACCAAGTGCCTCGGCCTTGAGGTCGCCCGCAGCGGGGTGCGCTGCAACGTCGTCGCGCCGGGCTCCACGGATACGGAGATGCAGCGGGCCCTGTGGCCCGAGGGGCAGACGGAGGTGCCGCGCAGTGTCGTCGACGGTGACCCGGCGACGTACCGCACCGGCATTCCCCTCGGCCGGATCGCCGCGCCCCAGGACATCGCGGAGGCGGTGCTCTTCCTCGCCTCGGAGCGGGCCCGGCATGTGACCTTGCAGGAGCTTTACGTCGATGGCGGCGCTTCGCTGCGCTGAGCTTGGGCGGTTTCCTGGGCCGCCGCTTCGCGGCGGATGGCTCCCCCACCCACC
>NZ_WMBF01000744.1:0-2120 GCF_019400875.1 Streptomyces anatolicus
GAATCGGCCATGGCCCGATCCTAGCGAACCATGTCCCCCGGGCCACTCGTTCCGGATGATCCGCCTGCGGATCCTGGATGACGTGACCCAGACAACCGAGCCGCCCGCGCGGACCGCCCCCGCGCCTCCCCGCCGTACGCCCCGGATCCACCGCGCGTGGTTCGTCGCCGCCGTCACCTTCGTGACGATCATCGGTGCCGCCGCGTTCCGCTCCCTGCCGAGCCTGCTCATCGACCCGCTGCACGACGACTTCGGCTGGTCGCGCGGGACCATCGGGCTCGCGGTCTCCATCAACCTCGCGCTGTACGGGCTCACCGCGCCGTTCGCCGCCGCGCTGATGGACCGCTTCGGCATCCGCAAGGTCGTCGCGGTCGCCCTGATCGTGATCGCCGTCGGGTCCGGCCTCACCGTGTGGATGAACTCCGCCTGGCAGCTGCTGCTGTGCTGGGGGCTGCTCGTCGGGCTCGGCTCCGGTTCGATGGCGCTCGCCTTCGCCGCCACCGTCACCAACCGGTGGTTCACCGAGCGGCGCGGCCTGGTCACCGGCATCCTCACGGCCGCCTCCGCCTCCGGCCAGCTGATCTTCCTGCCGCTGCTCGCCTGGATCGTCGACAACTACCAGTGGCGTCCGGCGGCCGTGACGGTCGCCCTCGCCGCGCTGGTGGTCGTCCCCTTCGTATGGCTGCTGCTGCGCGACCACCCGGCGGACGTCGGCCTGAAGCCGTACGGGGCCAAGGAGTTCGTCGCGAAGCCGCCGCCCGTCAAGGGCGCGGCCAGGCGCACGATGGCCGTGCTCTTCAAGTCCGCCCGCACCGGGCCGTTCTGGCTGCTCGCGGGGAGCTTCGCGATCTGCGGGGCTTCGACCAACGGCCTGATCCAGACCCACTTCGTGCCCGCCGCGCACGACCACGGCATGTCCGTACCGACCGCCGCCTGGCTGCTCGCCGTCATCGGCGTCTTCGACATCGTCGGAACGATCGCCTCCGGCTGGCTCACGGACCGCTTCGAGGCGCGCCGCCTGCTCGCCGTGTACTACGCGCTGCGCGGTGTCTCGCTGCTCTTCCTGCCGATCCTGCTCGCCCCGAACGTCAACCCGCCGATGCTCTTCTTCATCGTCTTCTACGGCCTCGACTGGGTCGCGACCGTTCCGCCGACCCTCGCCCTGTGCCGCGAGCACTACGGCGACGACAGCGCGATCGTCTTCGGCTGGGTCCTGGCCTCGCACCAGGTGGGTGCCGCGATCGTGGCGTTCGCGGGGGGTGTCGTGCGGGACACCTTCGGGTCGTACGACGTGATCTGGTACGCCTCCGGGGCGCTGTGCGCCGCGGCGGCGCTGATGGCACTGGTGATACGGCGCGGGACCGCGGACAAGACCCTGGCCGTCAGTGGGTGAGGCGGCCGAACCCGCCCCGGTGGAAGAGGAGCGGCCCGGCGTCCGCGTCGGTGGTGCCGAGCGCGTCCACCCGGCCCACCACGATGAGATGGTCGCCGCCGGTGTGCACGGCGTGGACCGTGCAGTCGATCCAGGCGGGGGCGCCCGCGAGGCGCGGTGATCCGGAGACCGGCGCCGCGTCGTAGGTCACCCCGGCGAACTTGTCGGCGCCGCTCACCGCGAAGCCCCGGCACAGCTCGCCCTGGTCGGCGCCGAGGATGTTGACGCAGAAGACGCCCGCGCGTGCGATGCGCGGCCACGTCGTCGACGTACGCGCCACCATGAAGGAGACCAGCGGCGGGTCGATGGAGAGCGAGGAGAAGGACTGGCAGGCGAAGCCGGCGGGGCGCCCCTCGTCCTGTCCGCAGGGGGGTGCCGTGATGACGGTGACGCCCGTCGCGAAGTTCCCGAGGACACGCCGGAACTCCACCGGGTCGAGCGGCGCCCGCTCGTCGTCACCGACCGCCCGCAGCTCGGGGCGGGGCAGTGCTTCGACGGGGCCCGTGGTGGGCGCCCCGACCGACCTGAGGTATCGGACGGCGGTGGCCGCCATCCCTGCGTGTCCCATCACGACCACCATTGAAGCTGACGGCCCGTCAGATGGGAAGGGCGAGGCGGAACCCCTTCGGCACCACGCGTATCTTCGAGGCCATGAGCTGGGGGAATGCCGGGAAGGCCGGGAGCCGGG
>NZ_WMBF01000745.1:0-2115 GCF_019400875.1 Streptomyces anatolicus
GCTTCGTCAATAATGGGCGCGAATAGTCTCATCAGGCGTGTCGTGTGTTTCGACGCTCCACGAGGCGTCTTCGGGGGTGCAGGCGGCGGGTTGGGGGGCTTCCGTGGGGCGCCCGGAATGGGCTAACTCCGCGCCTCTTGACCCGAGTTGAGGCCCTACTTCCCAGCCTCACCCCATAGGGCACCTTTTCAGTAAGCGTTGACACTGCGCCTTGGGGCCGCCGTATAGTTGCATCCTGTAGCGATAGGGGCGGTGGTTTTGAGCCTCTATCTCTAAGTGAGAGCGACGGGGGAAGCATGGAAGGTCTTGCTCTGCATGAACTGGTGGACGAATGCCTGGGGGGGAACCAGGAGAGCTGGAACAGGATCGTCGACCGCTATACACCTCTGATATGGGCCATAGCCCGTGGGCACCGGTTGTCCACAGCCGACTGCCAGGACGTCAGTCAGACCACCTGGATGCGGGTCATCCAGCATCTGGGGAAGCTCAGGGATCCGGAGAAGCTGGCCCACTGGATCTCCGTCTCCGCTCGTAGGGAGAGCCTGAAGCACATCCAGAAGTCCGGGCGCAGCACGCCGATCGAGGACCCGGAGGTGTTCGACCGGCCGCAGCCGTCGTCGAACCAGCCGGAAGAGACGGCACTCGACCGCGAGACCCGTGACGAGGTGCTCCTCGCCTACTGCTCGCTGTCGCCCAAGTGCCAGGCGCTGCTGGGTCTGTTGGTGGCCGAGCCGCCTATGTCGTACGACGAGGTGAGCGCGACGCTGGGGTTGGCGCGTGGCTCCATCGGTCCCATGCGGGGGCGCTGCCTGAAGCATCTGCAGCGCGCGCTGGAGTGCGAGGAGGGACGGTCCGAACAGGCCAGAGAACTCTTCGACTCCATCAAGAAGATGGGCCTGCGGACCTTCGCCGAGGAGAACGGCGCCGAACTGGGGTCAGCGACCAGGGGGAGCCGAGTACCTTCCTGCTGAGCCGGCAGGCCGGCCCTCCAGCGTGGCGAGCGACGACTCCTCGTAATCC
Source organism: Streptomyces anatolicus (assembly GCF_019400875.1). Lineage (NCBI taxonomy): Bacteria > Bacillati > Actinomycetota > Actinomycetes > Kitasatosporales > Streptomycetaceae > Streptomyces > Streptomyces anatolicus. The sequence goes on from NZ_WMBF01000745.1 coordinate 1,021, forward strand.
AGTGCGTCGCGTTCCAGCGCCTCGTAGTCCAGTGACTCGTGCTTCAGCGCCTCGTAGTCCAGCGGCTCGCGTTCCAGCGCCTCGTAGCCCAGCGCGTCGGCGGTCAGCGCTTCGTCGTCCATCGCGGCTGCGAGCGCGATAAAGGGAAACAGTGCCTTGGCGTTCTCGGCCGCCTCCTGCGCGGGCGTCCCGAGGGCTGCCGAGAGTCTGTTCAGCGCCGCGCTGCCAGCGTCTTCGTCGGCGTTGTGCACCCCGGTCACCTCCAACATCTAGTTCACCCCTTAACTAGATGAAGAGTAAAGGAGTGTCCCGCAAACCGCGATACCAAGCGGGCATTTGGTTTGCGCGGCTACCGCTTTCCGGCCACATCCTTGGGCGCTGCCGGTGAACTCCGCAAGGCTGGTTTCAGAACTTGAGGGGTCGCTCGGACCGGGATCAGGGGACCTCGGCCTCGAAGAGTGCCGTGCAGCCGTGGACGGTGACCTTGTGGACGGGGAACCGGGCGGCCAGCTCCGCGCGCAGATCCTCCAGGCTGTCCCCGGAGTTGTTCAGATACCCCCGCCGGTTCCACACCGAGAAGCCGACCCGGGCGGCCGGTCCCACCGGTACGCCCTTGGCGAGCACGGTGGCGCCGAAGAGGCGCCCGCCAGGCCGCACGCAGGCCGCGACGTTGTCCAGCACCTTCGCCTTCTCGCGGATGGTGCCCGGCACGCAGTGCAGCAGGAAGTTCAGCGACGCGGAGCCGAAGGCCGCCTCGGGGAGCGGGAGCGGTTCCAGCGCGTTGGCCCGGACCGTCCTGACGTCGAAGCGGGCCAGACGGCGGGCCGCGTGGCGCAGCGAGTGCTCGTTCAGATCGGCGAGCGTGATGGCCTGCCCTGGTGCGGTGCGGCAGTTGTCGAGGAAGTAGCCGGTGCCCACGCCGACGTCCAGGTGGTCCGGGGAGATGTTGCGGTCGAACATGGCGACCACCTCGGAGACCGGGACCCGGAAGAGGAACTTGCAGTTGATCTTGAAGGCCATCAGGTCGTACAGGGGCAATGTCCAAGGCCTGTATATCGTCTGGCCGGCATGCACCTGATCTGCACGGGGCGGTGG
>NZ_WMBF01000746.1:0-2103 GCF_019400875.1 Streptomyces anatolicus
GAGGCACCCCGGGGCGCGCCCAGCCCCCGGCCGCCCCGTGTCAGCCGAACGTCAGCCGAACGTGAGCCGGAACTCCCCGTCCCCCGCGCCCTCGATCCGTACCCGCGTCAGATCGTCGACGTGCACGGTCGGACCCAGCGCGGCGGCCCGCGCCCCGACGCCGACCACGCGCATGCCGGCCGCCTGGCCGGCGCGGATCCCCGCCTCCGAGTCCTCGAAGACCAGGCAGTCCGCCGGGTCAAAGCCGAGCGCCGCCGCCCCCTTGAGGAACCCCTCGGGGTCCGGCTTGCTCGCGCCGACGGACTCCGCGGTCACCCGCACGTCCGGCAGCGAGAGCCCGGCGGCGGCCATCCGGCCGGTGGAGAGCGGTACGTCGGCGGAGGTCACGAGCGCGTGCGGCAGCCGGAGCGCGGCGAGCGAGGCCATGAACGCGGGCGCGCCCGGCACGGGGACGACGCCCTCCATGTCGGCGGTCTCCGCGGCGAGCATCTCGCGGTTCTCCGCGTAGTTCTCCGCCATGGGCCGGTCCGGCAGCAGCACCGCCATGGACGCGTACCCCTGGCGGCCGTGGACGACCTTGATGACCTCGTCGAAGTCGAGCCCGTGCCGGTCGGCCCAGCGCCGCCAGCAGCGCTCGACGACGGCGTCCGAGTTGACGAGCGTGCCGTCCATGTCGAGCAGGACGGCACGGGCGGTCAGTACAGAGTCGGCGGTCGTGGCCGTCATCGACGTACTCCAGAGCGCAGAGGAAGAGCCCCGCGGGACGGACCCGCGACGGGAAGATCAAGGCGGCCCCGCCCGCCGGTCAGGGAGTACGGGCGGAGCCACTTTGTTCCTGCACGGTACAAAACGCGGGCGGCAAAAGCCAACGCCGCAGGTCAGACCCATTGCGAACCCTGCCAAGCCCCGCAAAAAGGACCGACGTCACGCAATCGCCTCGTAGAGGCTCCACACGCCGAGCCCCAGCATCAGCAGCGCCGCGATCTTCGTGATGAGCGCCAGCGGAACCCGCTTCATCAGCGCCTTCCCGCCGACGATGCCGAGCCCGGCGACGGCCCACAGCGCGAGCACGGCACCGAGGCCGACGGAGAGCGGGTCGTCGTAGCGGGCGGCCATGTTCGCCGTCATGATCTGCGTCAGATCGCCGAACTCGGCGACCAGGATGAGCATGAAGCCCGCCCCCGAGACCTTCCAGAAGCTCTGGTCCTCGGGCTGCCTGACCTCTTCCTCCTCGCCGCCGCCCTTCAGGAGCAGCATCGCGGCGCCGCCGAGGAAGAGGACGCCCGTCAGGGCGTGGACCAGTTGCTGCGGGAGCAGGGTCAGTACGCTGCCCGCCGCGACGGCGAGAACGACGTGGACGGTGAAGGCGGCCGCGACGCCGGCGAAGACGTACGAGGCGCGGTAGCGCGTGCCGAGGACCAGCCCGGCCAGGGCCGTCTTGTCCGGCAGCTCGGCAAGGAAGACGACGCCGAAGACGAGCGCCGTCACGCTGATGCTGATCAAGGGTTCCTCAATCGGTCGGGGCCGCCCCACCGAGAGTGTTCCACCGCTTCGCGTACGACACCTCGGCACGGCAGCGCACGCACGGCGCACACGGGTGTGCGCGCCGGGACGCACACGACTGCCCACGTCCACGACGTACGCGGGTGCGCACGCCGGGACGTACGCGAACGCGCACGCCTGCACTGCTTGCCGAAGGTCTCGCTGACCTGCCCCACGGGGCCTGCCTCCGGGCGCCGGCTCAGACGAGCTGAGCAGTATGTCGACGGTCCGGCGAAGAGCTACTCCCCTTCTGCGCCGTCCATCGTACGGGACGGCGCACGGGCCGCCGCCAGGGCCTTTCGACCCACGCCGGAGCGTCCCTGAGTGACCTGGATCACTCAAACGCAACTCCCGCCCCACCCAATGCACATGACGCCGCGCCAGAACTATTGAAATGCGCACCTGTTTGACGCGACCCTGTCATCAGAAGCACACCCACCGGTAACCCCGCCTCGCAACCATGACCGCCCCACCGGTCAACTTCCCCCCACTCCAAGGGAGTTCACATGACTGCTGTCTACGCGCGTCGACACCGCCCGGCCGTCCTCGGCGCCACCGCCC
>NZ_WMBF01000080.1:0-19834 GCF_019400875.1 Streptomyces anatolicus
GTGCCAGGGGGCGGGGCTGGGAGTTGTGACACGCTGGTGCCCGGTTCGGGGGGAAACGCGAAAGGGCAGAGCGTGGGGCGAGTGCGATGGCGCAGAGTCGGCAGCGCGCTGTGGCGCGTAGTGGCGGTATGGGCCGTCAGCACACTGACGATGCTCGTACTCGCCGGGCTCCTGCCCGACTTCAAGCTCCAGTCCGAAGACGGCGACAGCGCCACCCGCATCGCGACCACCGCCGCCCTCGGCGCCGGCGCCTTCGGTCTGCTCTCCGCACTGGTGTGGCCCCTGCTGGTCCGCGCCCTGCTGCTCGTACCCGCCCTCGTACTCGGCCTGCTCGCCTTCTTCCTCAACGGCTCGCTCCTGCTGCTCGCCCTGAGCCTCATCCCGGAGGACAGGGGCGAGGCCGGCGCGGAGACCGCCGTCGTCGTGGCCGCCGTGATGTCCGCCGTCGCCTCGGCCACCGGCGGCGCCCTCGCCGTGCGCGACGACGACGCCTACCGGCGGCGCCTGTACCGTCTCGCCGACCGACGCAGACGGCACGCCGACCAGGGCCGGCCGGGGCCCATCGCCCCCGGCACCGTCTTCATCCAGCTCGACGGCGTCGGCCACGACGTCCTGGAGGCCGCCGTCGCCAAGGGCCTGATGCCCACCGTCGCCCGCTGGCTGGGACAGCACCCCACTCCAGAACCGAGAGGGGCGAGAGGGGCCGTCCCAGGAGCCGCCGCCCCCACACACCGCCTCACCCCCTGGCGCACCGACTGGTCCAGCCAGACCGGCGCCAGCCAGCTCGGCATCCTGCACGGCTCCAACCACGACGTCCCCGCCTTCCGGTGGTACGAGAAGGACACCGGCGAGGTCATGGTCAGCAACCGGCCCGCCTCCGCCGTCGAACTGCAGCGCCGCGCCATCCGCCGCACCGGCGACGGCGGCCTGCTCGCCATCGACGGCGCCAGCCGCGGCAACCTCTTCAGCGGCGGCGCCGAGCAGCTCGCGCTCGTGCTCTCCATGGCCGCCCGCAGAGGCAAGAAGAACCGCTCCCGCGCCGGGTACTTCGCCTACTTCTCCGACCCCGCCAACGCCGTCCGCACCGCCCTCTCCTTCGTCGCCGAGGTCTTCAGGGAGATCGGCGAGTCCACCCGCGCCCGCGTCGAGCGGCGCCGCCCGAGGGTGAGCCGCGGCGGGCTCTACCCCTTCATCCGCGCCTTCGCGACCGTCGTGGAGCGCGACGTCGTGGTCGCCGCAGTCATCGGTGACATGCTCGCCGGGCGCAGCGCCGTCTACGCCGACCTGGTCGCGTACGACGAGGTGGCGCACCACTCCGGGCCGGCCGGCGGCGACGGGGAGAAGGTGCTCAGGCGCCTCGACCGCTCGCTCGCCCTGCTCGCCCAGGTCGCCGAGCACGCGCCCCGCGCCTATCGCATCGTGCTCCTCTCCGACCACGGGCAGAGCCCCGGCGAGACCTTCCGCGCCCGCTACGGCCTGACCCTCGGCGACCTCGTGAAGGCCGGCTGCGGACTTCCCGTGCCGCGCCGGGCGCAGCGTACGCACAGCGGCGCCGAGGCCAGGGCCGCCGTGCGGGCCGCGCTGCGCCGCCCGGTCGAGGAAGGCACCGGTGAACGCCGCCCGGCCCGGCGCGCGGAGCCGATCGTGCTCGCCTCCGGCAACCTCGGGCTCATCTCCTTCCCGGACGTACCGCACCGCATGACCCGTGAGGAGATCGACCGCCGCCACCCGGCACTGCTGCCGACCCTCGCCAACCATCCGGGCGTCGGCTTCCTCCTCGTACGCAGTGCGGAACGCGGTCCGCTGGTGCTCGGGGCGCGCGGCGCCGAGGTGTATCTGGACGAGGAACCGGTGGATCTCGGGCCGCTCGCGGAGTTCGGGCCCGGCGCCGCGGACGCCGTGCGGCGCACCGACGGCTTCCCGCACGCCGCCGACATCATGGTCAACTCCTGGTACGACTCCGAGGAGGGCGAGGTACTCGCCTTTGAGGAGCAGATCGGCTCGCACGGCGGGCTCGGCGGCGCGCAGGCCCGCCCCTTCCTCCTCTCCCCGCTCGTGCTCTCCGCCCCGGTGGGGGAGGGGGAGGAGCTTGTCGGTGCCGAAGCGGTCCACCGGGTGCTGCGGCGGTGGCTCGGCGAGGCCCTGGGGCCGCAGGTCCCGGTGCCCGTTCCGGTGCCGGGCGCGGACGTGACCAGCGAGGACGTACGCGTCGCGGAGGTCGCGGAGGCGATCGTTCCGGTGAACGATCCGCTGTCCGGAGGCCCCGGCGGCACAGCTTTTGCGGTCGTCGACCAGGCTCCGCAGGACAAAACACGCTGATTTTGAGCAGCGCCCGCCGTGCCCGACCATGGCTTCCGCTCGGCGATCCCGGGCACCTGGCACGACGAGAGGCGCACCACCCCATGCACGACACCGGAACCGCACCGCAGTCGGCTCCGGCCCCCGGACACGGGGTACCGACGCAGGCACCGAGCAAGCAGGCGCCGAGCGAGCGACAGGCTCCGAGCAAGCACGCCCGGACCTTCGGCCTTCCCGTCGCCACGTGTCTCGTGATGGGCAACATCATCGGCGGCGGCATCTTCCTGCTCCCGGCCTCCGTCGCCCCGTTCGGCACCATCAGCCTCGTCGCCTTCGGCGTCCTGACCGCGGGGGCGATAGCCCTGGCGCTCGTCTTCGGGCGCCTCGCCGAGCGCGACCCGCGCACCGGCGGACCGTACGTCTACGCGCGCGAGGCCTTCGGTGACTTCGCGGGGTTCCTCGCCGCCTGGTCGTACTGGATCACCACCTGGGTCTCCAACGCCGCCCTCGCCGTGGCCGCCGTGGGCTATCTGGACGTGCTCATACCGGTCGACGAGCACAAGTGGACCGCCTGCCTCGCCGCCCTCACCCTGCAACTCCTGCCCGCCCTCGCGAACTTCGCGGGCACCCGGTACGTCGGCGCGGTCCAGCTCGTCGCCACCGTACTGAAGTTCCTGCCGCTGCTGCTCGTCGCCGTCGGCGGCCTATTCTTCTTCGACAGCGCCAACCTCGGGCCCTTCCAGGCGAGCGACGACAGCCCGGTCGGCGCCGTCTCCGCTTCCGCCGCGATCCTGCTCTTCTCCTACCTGGGCGTGGAGTCCGCGGCCGTCAGCGCGGGCGAGGTCCGCGACCCGCGCCGCAACGTCGGGCGCGCCACCATCCTCGGCACCCTCGGCGCCGCGCTCGTCTATCTGCTCGGCACGCTCGCCGTGTTCGGGACCGTCGCGCACGACAAGCTCGTCGGCTCCACCGCGCCGTTCTCCGACGCCGTCAACGCCATGTTCGGCGGCTCCTGGGGCGGCACCGCGGTCGCCGTCGCCGCGCTCGTCTCGATGGTCGGCGCCCTCAACGGCTGGACGCTGCTGAGCGCCCAGACGCCGTACGCGGCCGCCAAGGACGGGCTCTTCCCGAGCGCGTTCGGCAGGAAGAAGCGGGGCGTGCCGACCGTCGGCGTCCTCGTCACCGTCGTCCTCGCCTCGCTGCTCACCGTCTACAACTACACGGCGGGCTCCGGCGGCGTCTTCGAGTCCCTGGTCCTGATCACCACGTTCACCGCGACCGTGCCCTATCTGCTCGCCACCGCCGCGCAGATCTACTTCCTCGTCTCCGGCCAGGGCGAGCGCGTCCACCGCGGGCGCCTGGTGCGGGACGCGGTCCTCGCGGGCGCCGCGTTCGCGTTCTCCATGTGGCTGGTCGCCGGGTCCGGGTACGCGGCCGTCTACCAGGGAGTGCTGTTCCTCTTCGTCGGGGTGCTCGTGTACGCGTGGATGGCGGCCCGCAAGCAGCGGGCCGCCACCTCGCACGCCTGACCGGGGTCCGTGACGCCGGGGGCGCGCTACCTCGCCAGCGGCGCGACGACCCAGCGCCGCGTCCTGAACATGCTGTCCCGCGAGCCGATCTCGATCAGCTTGCGGGCCGCGGGGTAGGCCTCGTCGCCCTCCAGCTCGTAACCGACCTGGAAGCTGTCGGGCACGTCCTGGACCTGGATCTCCTGCTCCGCCGCCGCGCCCCGCTCCTCACCGGCCGTGACCGCCGTCAGGTGGGCGAGCAGGGTCCGCTGTGCCGCGTCGAGCGCCTTGCGCGGGTCGCGGCCCTCGGGGGCGGCCGTGGACTTCCCGCTCCGCGGCTCGGGCGGCGAGATGTGCGTGCTCGGCTCGCGCGTGACGCCCGAGGGCTGCCGGGTGGCGATCTGCGACTGGACGACCGTGCCGTCGTTGTCGAGACCGACGCGGATCAGACCCTGGTCCGGGGTGATGACGGGCACGCCGTCGAAGACCTGCCGGAACGTCACGTGCGTCTCCAGGGAGACCGGGTGACCGATCTCGGAGCCGTCCTTCGTCCCGGAGTTCTGCATCAGGTCGTGCACGCTGTCGACGACCAGTTCGGCACCGTGCGCGTACCGCTCGGCGAACGGGCGCGCCGCCTCGATGGCGCGGTCGGTGGGCAGCTGCTGGGTGTTGCGGTGGTTGGGCGTGGCGAGGCGGACCCAGCTGACGCCGCGCGAGTCGGTGGAGATGACGCGGTCGCCGGAGGTCGCGCTGAGCACGCCCTGCCGCTCGACCTGGATCTCCTGCAGCGCCGCCGACGGGAAGTCGGCCAGCTCCCCGAGCCCGGCGAGTTCCGCGCTCGCCTCGCGGGGCGCCAGCCGCACGATCTGCTGCTGTGCCGGGAGCTGGGTGAGCGGCTGCCTGACGCCCTCGCGGGCGTGGTACCAGCGCCAGGCGTACCAGTTGTCCGGCACGTGCTCGCGGTAGAAGTTCCGCTCGGTGTTGAGGCGGTTGACGGCCTCGGCCTGGGTGGCGCCGGTCGCGGCGACCGACGGTGCCTGGCCTTGGTGGATGTCCCAGCTGGCGTTCAGCCAGGCCTCGCAGTACGTCTGCTGGGCCCGCCACTTCTCCCAGAACTTCTTGCCGTAGTCCGGGCTGTCGACGCTGACGGTCTCGAACCCGAAGATCATGCGGAAGCCGATGTTGGGCCCGGCCCAGGTGCGGATGGGCGAGTGCCCGCCGGTGACCTTCAGCGAGTCACAGGTCGACCAGAAGACGTAGTTCGCCTTCTCGTTGCCGAGCGCCATCCGGTTGGAGACGGCGTCGCTGCGGCCGTCCCAGGCGGCGCCGAGCGGCGCGAAGAACACGCCGTTGTTGTCCATGCCGCCGTGGCCCGAGTGGTAGACGGCGCAGACGGCGTCCATGCCGTAGCGGTCCTGCCAGTTGTCGTACGTCTCCTCGTACGCCCACACCTGGGCGCCGCCGTCGGCGAACCAGAAGTTGCGGTCGTAGAACTGCTGGAGGTAGTCCAGCCAGCCGGTGGCGTCGGCGTGGGTGTGGTAGAGCGGCGACTGGTTGACGAACTTCTGGATGCTGAAGGCACCCCACCAGCCGAAGGTCGAGTCCCGCTCACCCGCCGCTCCGGGCTTCTCCGGTTCCAGCGGGGACGGACCGCGGTCCGAGTAGTTGATGCGCATGGCCAAACCCCCTGAGAGGACTCTTCGCTGTCGTGCGCGAGAAGGCCTCAAAGTGTCACCGCGGACGCGCCTTGCCCAGTTGGGATTCCGGCCATAGGGCCCGCGCCACGGGCCCGTTCCCGCACCTCACGGGCCTCTTCGGTCAGGCCGCGCACACAACGTGTTCGTATCGCCCGCCCCGCACCTGCGCGCCCGGCTCGAACACCTCCCCGGCGTCCGCCGGCCCCCGCGCGGCCCGTTCTCATCCCGGGGCCCCGGCAGTGGGGGCCGGGGGCCACCGCGCGGGCGGCCCCCGAAAGGGCGGTCAGCGCTTCGGCGGCTTGACCCATCCCTTCTTGACCAGCTGGTCACAGTGCCACTTCCCCTGCGCCCGGCTCTCCCCCTTGTCCGCGGTCGCCTTGAGGCAGTCCGCGTACGGGAACGGAGGTCCCTGAACCGGGGCACCGGGGGCGGCCTGGGCGGTCACCGCCGACAGGCTGAGCCCGCCGGCTGCCACGGCCAGGGTCAGGGCAATGCTCATGCGACGCACAAAGTTCTCCTCTTCTCGCGCCGAAGCGGATCGCTCCGGAGATCCACGCTGTCTCGTCGCGGCTCATTCGCCGGACAAGATCAGCGAATGCCCAACGAGGAAGGTGCGCAGGAGGCAATCACCCATCCGTATTGACTCTTCATTGGCTCTCCGGCCGGGTTGAGCCGGCTCCGCCCCTCACATGGGCAGCGACCACAGCCGCACCGGCCCGGCGGGCCACTGGGCGTCCTCGTGCAGCGGCGTCACCATCGTCCGCAGCGGCATGGTCACCACGCGGTCGCCGGGCTGCTCGACCAGGACCTCTACGGAGGGGTCCTCGTCGACCGGACGCCAGCCGAGCCTCTCGTACAGCGCGACGAGCGGTGGGCGGCAGAAGAGCAGGGCGTGACGCGGGCCCAGGGTGCGGGCGTGGGAGAGGGCCGCCGCGACGACCGACCGTGCCAGGCCCCGGCCGCGTACGTCGGGGGCGACGGCCACGCTGCCGACGCCGACGACTTCCATACCGGTCCCGCCGACCGTCAGCGGAAGGCGGCGCAGTCCCGCGTGTGCCACGAACCGGTCCTCGTGACGTACGGCGAAGTGCTCATCCTTGGGCAGCCAGGCCAGGCCGGTCTCCGCGACGCCGAAGGGGTCGTTGCCTTCGCCCAGGATCTCGGCCAGGTCAGCGGAGGTGAACTGGGTGAGCCGGATCGCGCTCGGCGGGCCGGACGTGTGGTGTGCGCTCATCCCCACATGCTCCAACAGGCCCCCTGCGCACCGTCCGTCGGACCTGGTTGCGGTGCTCCTCTTCTCTTGTGATGAGGAGGTCCGTAGCCTTTTGTCGACCGTCTAAGTCTCTCCGCACGGACTGGGGGCACGTGGACACCGCGAGTCTGCTTCTGATCGGGGCGGCAGGCGGAGCGGTGCGCGGAGTCGTGCACGCATACGACTGCATGTCCGAATGGCTCCTACGGCGGCAGGAGTTCCGGCTCTCCGAGCAGCCCGAGGCCGAGGTGCCGCCGCCCGCCTTCGGTGCGTACTACGACGTCGCGGGCCAGAGCATCGCAGCCGTGGTGCACATGGTCATGGGGGCCGGAGTGGCCCTGCTCATGGAGGCCTGGGGGCAGATCGACGGTGGCTTCGCGACGTTCGCCGTCGGGGCATCGGCACCCTTGATCCTCGTTCAGCTCAAGCACACCCGGCTGGCGGGGGTCTTCATCGGCGACCCCAACGCACCGCAGGCCCCCCAGCCGCAGGACGCTCAGCCACCGACGACCGGGCCGCCGATCGAGCAGTCTGCCTCCCGGCGGCCGGCCGCGGGCCCGAGGGGCGCCGAATGACCCGGCCCACACTGCTCCGTCGCGCTGCCGCGGCGACGATCGGAGTCGACCGGCGCCCGAGCCACGCTCGCGCCCTGCCCCTCGCGCGAGGTCTCACGCTGACGCGCAGGGCTGCCGCCGCGACCATCGGCGTCCGTGCGCACCGCCTGCCCGCAGACGCGAGAGCCGAGGTGCCGGCGCAGAGGGCGGCAGCGGAGAGTGCGGGCGGCAGCCCGCTGTCCGCGCTGTCCCCGTTGGTGACCCTCGGCGCGCCCGAGAGGCCTCCGGCCAGGGAACGGTCGCGCCGTGGACTCGTCTTGGCCACGGCCGCCGCCGTCGTGGCCGTCGCCTTCGGCGCCTACGTCCACCACGAGGGCTCGCGCGTGGAGGAGCAGCCCCCGGCCCACGGGCCGACGGGTGTGCTGCCGGAGAAGTACCTCGGTACCTGGAAGAGCTCGCTCGAGAATAGCGACGGCTCCCACGCCCGGACGATGGTGATCCGGCAGGGATACGTGGACGACAAGGTGATGACCCTGACGGCGGTCGGACCGAGAAAGGGTGGCCCCAAATACCGCTGTGTGTTTGAGGCGCGACTGGACTCCGTCACATCTGGCGCCGTCCGGCTGGGCAGTTCGGCGGTGGTCTCGGGGAAACCGCGCTCGGCGTGCGTGCCCGGGAAATCGTCGACGCTGACCCTGGTGGGCGAGGACAAGCTTCGGCGCGCCGACAGGGATGGCGCGGGCAAGCTGACGTACGACCGCTCCCAGTGACGTACGACCGCTCCCAGTGAGGACGAGCAGCTGCCTGCTTCCGTCATGCTTCGTTCGAACTGTTGATCGTCACTACCTACACTCACGCATGCCCCAGTTCGCGGAGCTTCGGGCATCGAGTAGTCGAACGGGAACGGGAGTGCGGTGTGAGCGGGGTTGGCGGGCAGGACGGGTCGTCCGTATCCGACGAGGAGTGGGAGCGGTTCCTCCGCGAGTCGGTGACGGGTGCGGCCGGGGCCCCTGTGGAGCCGTCGGCGCGCGCCCGTGAGGTGGAGCGGCGGCTGCGGGAGCGTCCCGGGCGGCCGGAGGGCTGGCGCACGTACTCGCCGGCCCGTCCCCGGCGCAGGACAGGCTGGTATGTGATGGGGCTGGTGGCGGCCTTGGCCCTCCTGGTCGTGGGGCTCTTCCCGCAGCAGCTCGCCGGTTTGTTCGGCGGTGACGAGGGCGGGCAGGACGGGAAGCCGTTGGCCGCTGAGTCCGGCAGGCCGCGGGAGGCGCCCGGCGCCGGGAGCGGTCTGCGCCCCACCCTCGCCGAGCCCTTCCGGGGGTCGCCCGCCGCCCGCTGGGCCGACGGAGCGGCGGGGATCACGGTACCGCCGGCCAGGGCGACCGGCTGGATGGACACCGCCCAGGTCGAGCGGGCACTGCGGAAGAGCCGGGACTTCCTGGCGGCCGCCGGGCTCGACCCCCGCGTGCTGCGCGGCGAGCGGCCCACGAAGGCGATCGCGCTGCTGAACCCGCACCAGAAGGACGTCAAGGCGTACCTCCGCACCGCCCTGTCGTCGGCGGAGCCCACGGAGAAGGCCGACCCGCTGCTGCTGTTCAGCCGCTTCCGGCCGGAGCAGGCCCGGCTCGTCGGCGACGTGGTCAAGACGCGCGGCCGGCTCACCTACCGGGAGGGGGAGCGGGCGGCGGTCGAGGTGACGGCGGACGTCACCTTCGTGTACCCGGTCACCTCGGCGGGCGAAGGCGGCCAAGACGCCGAGGTCGTCCGTACGATCGTGCGGCGCGAAGTGGTGATGAGCTGGGACGACCCGGCGAAGGTCATCACCGAACCGGGCACGATGTCCCTCGTCTCCTACACGCTCGACATGACCAACGGCGGCTGCTCCGGCCCCACCGGCTACTTCGAGCCGCCCTTCGGCAAGGACGGCGGGCAGTCGGCCGACGAGGACCGCCGAGTCGACCCGTACGACCGCAGCAAGCCGATCGACACGGGCGACGGCACGAGGGGCGACGGCTGCGCGAGCGCCGACCGCTCCTAGGGCGCCGGTCCTGTCAGGAACAGCGCAACCATTTGCGGGCGGTGTGGGTCTACCGACCGAACACACTCACTAGGAGACCATCATCACCGCCATACGCAAGACTCTGACCGCCACCGCAGTCGTCGGCGCGGTCCTCGCCGGCACGGCCGCCTGCGGCACCGTGGAGCAGCTGTCCGCCGGCCAGAAGCTCGACGAGGCCTTCGAGAACATGAACAAGGAGAAGTCGCTCTCCTATGAGTTCTCCCTGGACACCGACGCCGCCTCGCTCAAGGCCCTGGACGACTCCTCGGGCTCGGAGCCCGGCGAGGAGATGCCCGACGAGGCCGCGCGCCTGCTCAGCGACGCGAAGATCAGCGTCACCGTGCAGTCGAGGAAGCCGTTCGGCGAGTCCGGTGAGAAGGACTTCGACCGCATGGCCATGAAGATCAGCGGCCGGGACGGGAAGCTGGCCGAGTACCGGGTCATCGGCGACCAGGTGTACTTCCGCAGCGACATGGCCAAGGTCGGCAAGGCCATGGGCACCCCCGTGCCGACCGCGGCGGACCTCCCCCCGGAGGCCGGCGCCCTCAAGAAGGTCCTCGAGGGCGAATGGGTGAAGGTCGACATGAAGGAGATCGAGCGCCTCGCCGCCGAGGGTGATGACGGGCCGGGGTCCGAGCCCTCCCCGGAGCCCACCCTCGACGCCGCCACGCAGAAGAAGCTCGTGAAGGCCATGCGTGAGGCCGTCGGCCGTGAGGTCAAGCTGAAGACGGCCGGGGGCGAGGACGGGACCGAGCGCATCACCGCCACCGCTCCCTTCCGCACCCTGGTCACCGAACTGGTCGACGAGCTGCGCCCGCTGTCGAAGAAGCTGCCCCCCGGCACGGAGCTGCCGACGGCCAAGGAGCTGAAGGACGCCCCGAACGCGAAGGTCAGGGCGGACATCACGCTGAAGAACGAGGAGCTGAAGGAGGTCCGCATCGACCTCGCCAAGCTCACCGAGAACACCAAGGTGAAGAAGCTCGGCCTGGTCATCCGGATGACCGAGGGCACCAAGCCCACCGCCCCCGCGGGCGCCACCGAGCTGGACCTCGAGGAGCTGATGGGCGGAATGATGGGCGGAATGGGTATGGGCATGGGCGGCCCGGCCGGTACCGCGGGCGGCGAGTGACACGTAAGCCGTGACGGGTCGCCGTCGGGAGGCGCTTTCAGCCGCCTCCCGAGTGTGATCGGATGGTGGCCACGGAAGTTCCGATCACGGAACCGCACTGAAGGGAACTGCATCGTGGCAACCACGCGCTCCGCGCACACGGTCTGGGAAGGCTCTCTGACGGAGGGCTCGGGCACCGTCACCTTCGACTCCTCCGGCATCGGCGAGCAGGCCGTCTCCTGGCCCGCCCGCGCCGAGCAGGCGAACGGCAAGACCAGCCCGGAGGAGCTGATCGCCGCCGCGCACTCCAGCTGCTTCTCCATGGCCCTCTCGCACGGGCTGACCGGCGCGGGCACCCCGCCCGAGCGGCTCGTCACCTCGGCCGACGTCACCTTCCAGCCCGGCACCGGCATCACCGGTATCCACCTCACCGTCGAGGGCACCGTGCCGGGCCTCGACGAGGCGGGCTTCACCTCGGCCGCCGAGGACGCCAAGGCCAACTGCCCGGTGAGCCAGGCGCTGACGGGTACGACCATCACGCTCACGGCCAAGCTGGCCTGACGCGCGGCGCCCGCCGACGGCGCCCGTCCAAGATGCCGCCGCCCCGCCCGGGGTGGCGGCATCGTCGCGTCCGGGGATTGACAATGCGCCGCTCAAGTTTTGTGATGGAGAGCGGAGTAGACACGGATTCGGGGGACACAGGGCTCGCGGCGGAAGGGACTGGACCATGGCACGTGCGGTCGGGATCGATCTCGGTACGACGAACTCAGTGGTGGCCGTGCTGGAGGGCGGTGAGCCGACCGTCGTCGCCAACGCGGAGGGCGCCCGCACCACCCCGTCGGTCGTCGCCTTCGCGAAGAGCGGCGACGTCCTGGTGGGCGAGGTCGCCAAGCGGCAGGCGGTCACGAACGTGGAGCGCACCGCCCGCTCCGTCAAACGCCACATGGGCGACGGCGGCTGGCGCTTCCCGGAGGACGGCTCCGTCGACGGCACCCGCTACACCGCGCAGGAACTCTCCGCGCGCGTCCTGCAGAAGCTCAAGCGCGACGCCGAGTCCTACCTGGGCGAGGACGTCACCGACGCGGTGGTCACCGTCCCCGCGTACTTCGACGACACGCAGCGCCAGGCCACCAAGGAGGCCGGCGAGATCGCGGGGCTCAACGTCCTGCGCATCATCAACGAACCGACGGCGGCCGCCCTCGCGTACGGCCTGGACAAGGGCGACGACCAGACCGTCCTCGTCTTCGACCTGGGCGGCGGCACCTTCGACGTCTCGCTCCTGGAGATGGGCGAGGGCGTCATCGAGGTGAAGGCCACCAACGGCGACACCCAGCTGGGCGGCGACGACTGGGACCAGCGGATCGTCGAGTACCTGGTACGGCAGTTCAAGAACGGGCACGGCATCGACCTCGGCAAGGACAAGATGGCGCTCCAGCGCCTGCGCGAGGGCGCCGAGAAGGCGAAGATCGAGCTGTCCTCCTCCAGCGAGACGGACATCAACCTCCCCTACATCACCGCCTCCGCGGAGGGCCCCCTGCACCTCGCCGAGAAGTTGACGCGCGCTCAGTTCCAGGAACTGACCGCCGACTTGCTCGACCGCTGCAAGGAACCCTTCCACCAGGCCGTCAAGGACGCGGGCGTCAAGCTCTCCTCCATCGACCACGTGATCCTGGTCGGCGGCTCCACCCGCATGCCCGCCGTCACCGAGCTGGTGCGGGAACTCACCGGCAAGGACCCGCACAAGGGCGTCAACCCCGACGAGGTGGTGGCGCTCGGCGCGGCCCTGCAGGCCGGTGTGATCCGCGGTGACGTGAAGGACGTACTGCTTCTCGACGTGACGCCGCTCTCCCTCGGCATCGAGACCAAGGGCGGCATCATGACCAAGCTCATCGAGCGCAACACCACGATTCCCACCAGGCGTTCGGAGACCTTCTCCACCGCCGAGGACAACCAGCCCTCGGTCGGCATCCAGGTCTTCCAGGGCGAGCGGGAGATCGCCGCGTACAACAAGAAGCTCGGCGTCTTCGACCTGACCGGACTGCCGCCCGCCCCGCGCGGCGTCCCGAAGATCGAGGTCACCTTCGACATCGACGCCAACGGAATCATGCACGTCTCGGCCAAGGACGAGGCCACCGGACGCGAGCAGCGCATGACGGTGACCGGCGGCTCCGCGCTGCCCAAGGACGACATCAACCGCATGGTCCGCGAGGCCGAACAGCACGCGGAGGAGGACCGCAAGCGGCGCGAGGCCGCGGAGACCCGCAACCAGGCCGAGCAGCTCGTCTACCAGACGGAGCGCTTCCTGCGGGAGAACGGCGACAAGATCCCCGCGGGGACCAAGGACGAGGTCGAGGCGGCCGCCGCCGAGCTGAAGGACCTCCTCAAGAACCGCGCCGACGACACCGCCGCCCTGCGCACCGGCGCCGAGAAGCTGGCGACGGTCAGCCAGAAGATGGGCCAGGCGATGTACGAGGCCTCGGGCGGGGGCGCCCAGGAGGAGACCGGTTCCAGCGGTGCCGCCGCGGAAGAGGGCGTGGTGGACGCCGAGATCGTGGACGAGGACGACAAGGGCAAGGGCGGCGAGGGCAAGGAGGGTCAGGACAAGGGCGGCCAGGGCAGGACGGCTTAAGACCCCGTCCGCTCCCAGCCGCGCCTCTCCGGCCGTGCGCCCACCCGCTCGGGATCCCGGGCGCGGTAGACCACGTACGGCCGGAAGAGGTACTGGAGCGGCGCGCTGAACATGTGGATCAGACGGGTGAACGGGACCAGGGCGAACAGGACCATGCCGACCACCGCGTGGATCTCGTACAGCACCGGCACTCCCGTCATCCGGTCGATGTCGGGCCGGAGCGTGAACAGGCTGCGCGCCCAAGGGGCGATGGAGTCGCGGTAGTTGTAGCCGTCGCCGGACGCGTGCGTCAGTTTGGCGACCATGCCGAGCACGATCGCCGCGAACAGCACCAGGTACATCAGTTTGTCGTTGGCGGTCGTCGCGCGGAACACCGGCGTGTTGGTCCGGCGCCGGTAGAGCAGCAGCAGGATGCCGAGCACGAGCAGGACCCCGGCCGCCGTGCCGCCGTACAGCGAGAACAGGTGGTACGTGTGCTCGCTGACGCCCGCCTTCTCCGTCCACGACTCGGGCAGGAACAGGCCGACCAGATGGCCGACGAGCACGAAGAGGATGCCGTAGTGGAACATCGGCGAGGCGATGTTGAGGAGCTTGGACTCGTAGACCTGTGACGAGCGGGTCGTCCAGCCGAACTTGTCGTAGCGGTAGCGCCAGATCGTGCCCGCGACGAGCAGCACGAAGGCGATGTAGGGAAGGGCGCCCCACAGCAGCGTTTTCATCAGTGCTCCCCGATGAGTGCGAAGGGTTCGAGGCCGACGTCCTCGCGCGGCGGCCCCGAGCGGGCGAGCGCGAGCGCCTCGGCGCGGTCCTTGGGCGAGGGGCCCGGCAGGGACGCGCACACCGCGTCGAGCACGGTCGCGTACGGCGTGCCGAAGTCACCAAGGGCGAGCCGCAGCAGCTCAAGGCCGCTGCGGTGCTCCTCAAGGAGCACCGGGCCCGCGTGCGCCGAGAACTCCAGGACCGCCGGCAGGAAGTCCGGCAGCTCCTCGCCGCTGAACTCCAGACCGTGCGCGCGGTAGACCTCCTTGAAGCGGACGAGCGCCATGCCGCGCCGCCGCGTGTCGCCCTCCCGCCACCAGCTCAGATACAGGCTGTGCCGGTTCTTGAAGTCGAATACCCGCACATAGTGCGCCGCGAGTTCGCGGGGTTCGGTGGCCGCCGCGTACGTCAGGAAGGCGTCCAACTCAGGGGGAGCGGCGGCCTTCAGCAGCGGCAGGCGCTCGTGGAACTCCTCGTCGGGGTAGCCGAGGCAGAGCGCGGATGCCTGATAGAGCACGGCGTGCCCGGTCACTGGTCGTCCTCCTCAGCGGCGTGCGCCTTCTCGGCGGCGCTCGGCTCCCGGTCGGCGGTCTGCCGGTCGCGGAGCGTGTGGAAGTTCTCGATGGTGACGAGCGGCAGCTGCTTGCGGCCGGAGTCCTGGCCGAAGGGCCCGTCGCCGCCCATGCCGGGCCCGCCCTCGAAGTCGAGGCTGCACGAGTCGGAGAGTTCGGGCAGGGCCGACTCCTCAAGGCGCCGCGCGTCCGCGACGGCGGCGGTCGGGATGACGTACCGGTCCTCGTACTTGGCGATGGCCAGCAGCCGGTACATCTCCTCGATCTCGGGCCCCGACATCCCCACCGACCCCGCCACCGAACTGTCGGGCGTGTCACCGAGGTTGATGGCCCGCATGTGCGCCCGCATCGCCGCCAGCTTCTCCAGCGATGACCGCACCGGTCCCACGTCCCCGGCGGTGAAGATCTCCGCGAGGTATTCGAGGGGGATGCGCAGGGTGTCGATGGCGCCGAAGAGGTTGGCCGCGTCCTCGCCGTCGTGCCCGGTCTCCGTCAGCGCGTCCACCACCGGGGAGAGCGGCGGGATGTACCAGACCATCGGCATGGTGCGGTACTCCGGATGCAGCGGGAGCGCCACCTTGTACCTGCTGATCAGCGCGTGTACGGGGGAGCGGCGCGCCGCCTCGATCCAGTCGTACGAGATGCCGTCGCGCTCCGCCGCGCGCCGCACCTCGGGGTCCTCGGGATCGAGGAACACGTCCAACTGGGCTTCGTACAACCTGTGTTCGTCGGGCTCGCTCGCCGCCGCCGTCACCTTGTCCGCGTCGTACAGGATCACCCCGAGATAGCGCAGCCGGCCCACGCACGTCTCCGAGCAGACGGTCGGCAGGCCCACCTCGACGCGCGGGTAGCACATCGTGCACTTCTCGGCCTTGCCGGTGCGGTGGTTGAAGTACACCTTCTTGTACGGGCAGCCGGTCACGCACTTGCGCCAGCCCCGGCAGTGGTCCTGGTCGACGAGGACGATGCCGTCCTCCTCGCGCTTGTACATCGCGCCGGACGGGCAGGACGCCACGCACGACGGGTTGAGGCAGTGCTCGCAGATGCGGGGCAGATAGAACATGAACGTCTGCTCGAAGGCGAACTTCACCTTGTCGGACGCCTGTTGGCGCGTCTTGGCGACCATCGGGTCGAGGTGGCCGTGCTCGGTGGTGCCGCCGAGGTTGTCGTCCCAGTTCGACGACCACTCGATCTTCATCGGCTTGCCGGAGATCAGGGAGCGCGGCTCGGCCACCGGATAGTCGTCGCCGAGAGGGGCGTCGGTGAGGTTCCGGTACTCGTACGTCCAGGGCTCGTAGTAGTCCTTGATCTCCGGCAGCTTGGGGTTGGAGAAGATCTCAAGGAGCGACTTGATCCGGCCGCCGTTCTTCAGCTTCAGGGCGCCGCGCCTGTTCAGCTCCCAGCCACCGCGCCACTTCTCCTGGTCCTCGTAGCGGCGCGGATAGCCCTGGCCGGGCCGGGTCTCGACGTTGTTGAACCAGACGTACTCCATGCCGTCGCGGTTGGTCCACGCCTGCTTGCACGTGACGGAACAGGTGTGACAGCCGATGCACTTGTCGAGGTTCATCACCATCGCGATCTGGGCCATACAGCGTCCGATGGTGCCTTCGGCACGGGTCATGTCAGTACTCCACATCCTGCGAGCGGCGGCGGATGACCGTCACCTCGTCGCGCTGATTGCCCGTCGGCCCCAGGTAGTTGAACGCCCACGACAACTGGGCGTAACCGCCGATGAGATGGGACGGCTTGAGGATCAGCCGGGTCAGGGAGTTGTGGATGCCGCCGCGCTTCCCGGTCGTCTCCGCCTTTGGGACGTTCACCGTGCGCTCCTGCGCGTGGTGCATGTAGACCGTGCCGGCCGGCATGCGGTGCGAGACGATCGCGCGGGCCACCACGACGCCGTTGCGGTTGACCGCCTCGATCCAGTCGTTGTCCCGCACGCCGATCGCGTCCGCGTCCTGCGGCGCCATCCAGATGCACTGGCCGCCGCGCGAGAGCGACAGCATGAAGAGGTTGTCCTGGTACTCGGAGTGGATCGACCACTTGTTGTGCGGCGTCAGGTAACGGACCGTCACCTCTTTCTCGCCGTCCGGGCCGAGCCGCGGCTCGCCGAAGAGGCGGTTCATGTCCAGTGGGGGCCGGTAGACGGGCATCGCCTCGCCCAGTTCATGCATCCAGTCGTGGTCGATGAAGAAGTGCTGGCGCCCGGTGAGGGTGTGCCAGGGCTTGAGGTGCTCGGTGTTGAGCGTGAACGCCGTGTAGCGGCGCCCGCCGGACTCGCTGCCGCTCCACTCCGGCGAGGTGATCACCGGCACGGGCGCGGCCTGCGTGTCGGCGTACGTGATGCGCTTGCCCTCGTGCTCGGCGGCGAGGTGCGCCATCTCCTGGCCGGTACGCGCCTCCAGGGTGTGGAAGCCCTGGGTGGCCAGGCGCCCGTTGGTCGTGCCGGACAGGGCGAGGATGGTGTTGGCCGCCTTCACGGCCGTGTTCAGGGCGGGGCGGCCGTCGGCGGGCCCGCCGAGCACCACGCCGTTGCGCTCCTTCAGCTCCTCGACCTCGCGGTCCGGGTGCAGCGCGATGCCCTTGGCGGGCAGTCCCAACTGCTCCACCAGCGGTCCGAGTGCGGCGAACTTCGCACCGATCGCGGTGTAGTCGCGCTCCACGACCGTGAGGTTCGGCATCGTCCTGCCCGGCACCGGCTCGCACTCGCCCTTGCGCCAGTCCAGGACGACCCCGCCGGGCTGCGCGGTCTCGCCCGGCGTGTCGTGCTGGAGGGCGGTGGCGACGATGTCCTTGCGCACGCCGAGGTGGTCCACGGCCAGCTCGCTCAGCCGCTCCGCGATCACACGGAACGTGTCGAAGTCGGTGCGGGCCTGCCAGGGCGGGTCGACGGCGGGCGTGAAGGAGTGCACGTAGGGGTGCATGTCCGTGGTCGACAGATCGTGCTTCTCGTACCAGGTCGCGGCGGGCAGCACGACGTCAGAGAGCAGTGTGGAGGAGGTCTGCCGGAAGTCGAGGGAGACGAGGAGGTCGAGCTTGCCCTCGGGGGCGTCGTCGCGCCAAGTCACGGTCGAGGGGCGCTCGTTCGGTGCCGCTTCCTCGGCGCGCAGAGAGGAGTGCGTGCCGAGCAGATGCTTCGTGAAGTACTCGGCGCCCTTGGCGGACGAACCGAGGAGGTTGGCGCGCCACAGGGTCAGGACGCGCGGCCAGTTCTCGGGGGCGTCCGGGTCCTCGCAGGCGAACTTGAGCGTGCCCGCCTTGAGTTCGCCGACGACGCCTGCCACCGGATCGCCCGATGCCTCCGCGAGGTCCAGCGGGTTGCGGTCGAACGTCGGATACGACGGCATCCAGCCGGTCCGCGCCGAAAGGGCCAGACAGTCAGCGCCGGTCATGCCCGCGAAGCGGCCCTCGCCCAGCGGGGAGGCGAGCACGTCAGCGGCGAACTTGTCGTAGCGCCACTGGTCGGTGTTGAGGAACCAGTAGGCGGCCCCGATCATCTGGCGCGGCGGCCTGCTCCAGTCGAGGCCACCGGCCAGCGTCGCCCACCCGGTGACCGGGCGGCACTTCTCCTGGCCCACATAGTGCGCCCAGCCGCCCCCGTTGCGACCCTGACAGCCCGTCAGCTGGAGCAGGGCGAGGAAGGAGCGGTAGATCGTCTCGGAGTGGAACCAGTGGTTGGTGCCCGCGCCCATCAGGATCATGCAGCGGCCCCGCGACTTCTCCGCCGTCGCGGCGAACTCCCTGGCGATCTTCACGCACTTGGCGGCAGGCACGGACGTGTGCGCCTCCTGCCAGGCGGGCGTGCCGGGCTGCGAGGCGTCCTCGTACGAGGTGGGCCAGGAGCCGGGCAGCCCCGCGCGCCCGACGCCGTACTGCGCGAGGAGCAGGTCGAAGACGGTGGTGACCAGGGGCCCGTCCTGCCCGCCGAGCCGGGTGGCGGGGACCCCTCGGCGTACGACCTCCCCACGCCCCTGACCGTGCGTGCCGCCCTCGGTGTCGAAGCGGGGCAGCAGCACCTCCACGCCCGCCGCCACCGGGGAGCCGTGCAGACTCAGCAGCGGCTTGATGTCACCGAGGTCCAGATTCCACCGTCCCTTGCCGGACTCGGTCCAGCGGAAGCCGAGCGAGCCGTTCGGCACGGCGGGCCGCCCGGTGTTCTCGTCGAGCACCGCCGTCTTCCAGTCGCCGCCCTCACCGGCCTCACCGCCCTCGCCCAGATCGGTGGCGCGCAGGAACTTCGCGGGCACGTACGCGCCGTCGCGCTCGGTCAGCGTCACCAGGAAGGGCAGATCGGTGAACTTGCGCACGTAGTCGGTGAAGAACTCCGTCGTGCGGTCGACGAAGAACTCCTTGAGGACGACATGCCCCATCGCGAAGGCGAGCGCGCCGTCCGTGCCGGGGTGCGGGTGCAGCCACTCGTCGGCGAACTTGGCGTTGTCGGCGTAGTCGGGCGCCACGACCACGACCTTCTGCCCGCGGTAGCGCGCCTCGGCCATCCAGTGCGCGTCGGGCGTCCGCGTCACCGGCACATTGGAACCCCACATCATCAGATACGCGGCGTCCCACCAGTCACCCGACTCCGGTACGTCCGTCTGGTCGCCGAAGACCTGCGGGGAGGCGACGGGAAGGTCCGCGTACCAGTCGTAGAAGGAGAGCATCGGCGCGCCGATGAGCCCCATGAAACGGGCGCCCGCCGCGTGCGACACCATCGACATCGCGGGGATGGGCGAGAAGCCCGCGACGCGGTCGGGACCGTACGTCTTGATGGTGTGGACGTGCGCGGCCGCGATGATCTCGACGGCCTCGTCCCAGCTCGCCCGCACCAACCCGCCCTTGCCGCGCGCCTGTTGGTACCTGCGTCGGCGCTCCGGGTCGGCCTGGATGTCCGCCCAGGCGAGCACCGGGTCGCGCAGCCGGGCCTTCGCCTCGCGGTACATCTCCACCAGGACGCCGCGCAGATACGGGTAGCGGACGCGCGTGGGGGAGTACGTGTACCAGGAGAACGCGGCGCCGCGGGGGCAGCCGCGCGGCTCGTACTCGGGGCGGTCGGGGCCGACGCTCGGGTAGTCCGTCGCCTGCGTCTCCCACGTGATGATGCCGTCCTTGACGTACACCTTCCAGCGGCACGAGCCGGTGCAGTTCACGCCGTGCGTGGAGTTCACGACCTTGTCGTGGCTCCAGCGGTCCCGGTAGAAGGCGTCCGCGTCCCGTCCCCCGGTCAGCGCGACGCTGTGCAGGTCGGGGGCGGTGGTGCCGCGCCGGAAGAACTTCCCCGCCCGCAGCAGGGCCGCGGCGGGCTCGGTCGTCTCTGTCACCGTGGAGCTCCCTAGGTCTGCCTTTCAACGAACCTAGGGGGGCGGGGCGGGGGCCGCCTTTCGGCCGGC
Organism: Streptomyces anatolicus; assembly: GCF_019400875.1. Classification (NCBI taxonomy): domain Bacteria; kingdom Bacillati; phylum Actinomycetota; class Actinomycetes; order Kitasatosporales; family Streptomycetaceae; genus Streptomyces; species Streptomyces anatolicus. Next base: position 19,818 of record NZ_WMBF01000080.1, read on the forward strand.
GCCGTATGGGTTGCGGG
>NZ_WMBF01000747.1:0-2085 GCF_019400875.1 Streptomyces anatolicus
CGCGTACACCGCCGCCGCCCCCGCCCCCAAGGCCGAGACCGGCTACGCGGGCTCCAGGACCATCGGCGTTCTCTACTACGTCGACAAGGGCATGGCCACGCACAACTGCACGGCCAGCGTGGTGCACAGCCCCAAGGGCAACCTCATCCTCACCGCCGGCCACTGCGGCAACGGCGACAAGTACGCCTTCGTACCGCAGTACCGCACCGGGAAGACCCCGGCGCAGCAGCCCCACGGCATATGGGCGGTCGACCGGGTCTTCCGGGACCCGAGGCACACCGACTACGGCCCCGGCTCGGACCTCGACTTCGCGTTCGCGACCGTCAAGCCCGACAAGGAGGGCCGGCAGGTCGAGAGGGTGACCGGCGCCAACACGCTGACGCGCACGCCCGGTTACCAGGTGGCGGTCACCGTCGTCGGTTATCCGTCGGCCAGGCACGCGCCCAGGGACCAGGCGATCAAGTGCCGGGTGAAGACCACCCGGCTCTCCGGCTACAAGCAGCTGCGCATGGCCTGCGGCGGCTTCTACGGCGGCACGTCCGGCAGTCCGTGGCTGATGGACTACGACGAGCGGACCGGCACCGGCAAGGTCGTCGGCAACCTCGGCGGGGTGGGTGGCGGCGGCGCGACCGACTCCGTCTCCTACGCCCCGTACTACGACGGCGAGGTCTTCAAGCTCTACGACGACGCGGTCAACGACGTCGGCGTGGTCGAGCGGACCCCGCTGCCCGCCTCGCTCGGCACCGGCGAGACCTGGCAGCACGCCAGGCACCTGGCGAGCGGCGACCACACCGGCGACGGCAAGGCCGACCTCCTCGTGGTGTGGGACGACGGGAAGGTCACCCTCCACCCCGGCGACGGCAAGGGCGGCTTCACCGGCGAGCGCGTCCTGAAGAAGGCCAGCGCCACCTGGAAGCACGCCACGACCGTCACCGGCGGCGACTTCACCGGCGACGCGCGCTCCGACCTGATCGTGCGCTGGTCCGACGGCGAGGTGACCCTGTACGGGGACGTGTCCGCCACCGGTCTCGGCACGGAGACGAAGCTCGCCGCGGCCGGTTCCGTCTGGAAGCACGCGGGCCAGATCACCGCGGGCCGCTTCAGCGGGAACAAGCGGAACGACGACGTGGTCGTACGGTGGAGCGACGGCGAGGTCAGCCTCTACACCGACGTGGGCGCGGGCGGCCTCAAGAAGGAGACCAGGCTCCGGAAGGCCAACGCCACCTGGAAGCGGGCCACCCTGCTCGCCGGCGGCGACTTCACCGGCAACGGCTCGTGGGACCTCCTCGTCCGCTGGTCCGACGGCCGGCGCTCCCTCTACCAGGACGTGGGCGCGGGCGGCCTCGGCAAGGAGACGCGTACGTCGGCCTCCGCCTCCTTGTGGAAGCACGCCAAGGCGGTGACGGCGGGCGCCCACACCGCCAACGGCCGGCCCGACGATCTGCTCGTGCGGTGGAGCGACGGAGAGGTCAGCCTCTACGCCGACACCACGACGAAGCTCGGCCGCGAGGTCAACCTGGTGCCGCCGAAGGCCTCCTGACCGCACGACGGGTTACGCGACAGGGTTACGCGATGTGTTCCGCGCCCGCGTCCAGGTCCTGCTGGTAGCGGGAGCGGAAGTCGCGCAGGTACGGGCGCAGGGTGCTCTCCGTGAGAGGACCGCCGGCCTGGCCCGTCACGCCGTACAGGTCCATCAAGTACAGGCTGAACTGGCGGGCGTTGGGGTAGTCGCCCAGTTCGCTGACGTACTTGCGGAACGCCGTGAAGTACGCCTCTTCGCGGCTGACGTCCTCCGGGAGGCCGGGGATGTCGGGCGTGGGCTCTGGTTCTGCCTCAGTGTCCGCCTCAGCTTCTGCCTCTGGCCCGGCTGCGGGTTCCGCTGCTTCGTGGGTCTCGTAGGCCTCGTGCGTCTCGTCGGCGTGCGGCCCGTGGTCGTAGGGCGCCTGCTCCTCGTACCACTGGTCGTACGGCTCCTCGGGGGCGTACGACGCGGGGTACTTGGCGAACCACGGGCTCGCGTGCGGCAGGACCTCGGGCTCGGGCTGCGGCTCGGGCTCCCGCTCCCGCTCGGGGCGGGGCTGGGGC
>NZ_WMBF01000748.1:0-2053 GCF_019400875.1 Streptomyces anatolicus
CCCCGACCCCTTCCTGGTCGCGGCCACCCAGAACCCCGTCGAATACGAGGGCACCTACCCCCTCCCCGAAGCCCAACTGGACCGCTTCCTCCTCAAACTGACGGTCCCGCTCCCCTCCCGCCAGGACGAGATCGACGTTCTCACCCGCCACGCCGAGGGCTTCAACCCACGCGACCTGCACGCCGCCGGCGTACGCCCCGTAGCGGGCCCCGCCGACCTGGAAGCCGCCCGCGCCGCGGTCGCCAAGACCTCCATCTCCCCCGAGATCACCGCTTACGTGGTCGACGTGTGCCGCGCCACCCGCGAATCGCCCTCCCTCACCCTCGGCGTCTCCCCCCGAGGTGCCACTGCCCTGCTCTCCACGGCCCGCGCCTGGGCCTGGCTCACCGGCCGCGACTACGTCATCCCCGACGACGTCAAAGCCCTCGCGCTCCCCACCCTCCGCCACCGCATACAGCTGCGCCCGGAGGCCGAAATGGAGGGCGTCACCGCGGACTCGGTCATCAACGCGATCCTCACCCACGTCCCGGTCCCTCGCTGATGGCCGTCACCGGACGCGCCGCCCTCCTTGCAGCCCTGGGCACCCTCCCCGTAGGCCTCTGGGACCCCAGCTGGACCGGCCTCCTCACCGTCAACACCCCCCTGGCCCTGGCATGCGCCTGCGACTTCGCACTCGCCGCCCCGGTACGCCGCCTCGGCCTGACCCGCTCCGGCGACACTTCCGTACGCCTCGGGGAAACCGCCGAAGTCCAGCTCACCGTCACCAACCCCTCCGGCCGCCCCCTGCGCGCCGACCTCCGCGACGCCTGGCCCCCCAGCAGCTGGCAGCCCGGCACCGAAGTCGCCGCATCCCGCCAGAGCCTCGCGATCCCGGCCGGCGAACGCCGCCGCCTCACCACTCACCTGCGCCCCACCCGCCGCGGCGACCACCGATCCGACCGCGTGACCATCCGCTCGTACGGCCCGCTGCGCCTCTTCGCCCGCCAGGGCACCCACCGGGTTCCGTGGACCGTACGCGTGCTGCCGCCCTTCACCAGCCGGAAGCACCTGCCCTCCAAGCTGGCCCGGCTCCGCGAACTCGACGGCCGCACCAGCGTGCTGACCCGCGGCCAGGGCACAGAGTTCGACAGTCTCCGCGATTACGTCCCCGGCGACGACACCCGCTCCATCGACTGGCGCGCCACGGCCCGCCAGTCCACCGTCGCGATCCGCACCTGGCGCCCGGAACGTGACCGGCACATCCTCCTGGTCCTCGACACCGGCCGCACCTCCGCCGGCCGCGTCGGCGACGCGCCACGCCTTGACGCCTCGATGGACGCCGCGCTGCTCCTGGCCGCCCTGGCCTCCCGCGCCGGTGATCGCGTGGACCTTCTCGCATACGATCGCCGCGTACGCGCCCTGGTCCAGGGCCGATCAGCAGGTGACGTTCTTCCCTCTCTGGTCAACGCCCTGGCGACTCTGGAACCCGAACTCATCGAGACGGACGCCCGAGGCCTGACGTCAACGGCCCTGCGCACAGCACCCCGCAGTTCCCTGATCGTGCTGCTTACGAGCCTCGACGCGGCCCCCATCGAGGAGGGCCTGCTCCCCGTACTTTCACGGCTCACCAAACGCCACAAGGTCCTGCTCGCCTCGGTAGCCGACCCCAGGATCGAGGAAATGGCGAAGGCCCGCGGATCAGTAGAAGCGGTCTACGACGCGGCAGCAGCGGCCCAGGCACAATCCGAACGCCGCCGCACAGCGGAACAACTCACCCGCCGCGGCGTCACAGTAGTGGACGCAATCCCAAACAATCTGGCCCCCGCACTGGCCGACGCCTACCTTTCCCTGAAGGCGGCCGGCCGTCTCTGAGAAGGAGAGGGCCGGGGCCCGAACGCAAAAAAGCCTCAGTCCCCGGACAATGTCCGGGGACTGAGGCTTTATAAGATTAGTTCGGCGGCGTCCTACTCTCCCACAGGGTCCCCCCTGCAGTACCATCGGCGCTATGAGGCTTAGCTTCCGGGTTCGGAATGTAACCGGGCGTTTCCCTCACGCTATGACCACCGAAACACTA
>NZ_WMBF01000081.1:0-19721 GCF_019400875.1 Streptomyces anatolicus
CTTACGATCCTCTGCGTGTCCAAACTGACCGACGTGCCCAAACGGATCCTCATCGGGCGCGCACTGCGCAGTGACCGGCTCGGAGAAACGCTCCTGCCGAAGCGCATCGCACTCCCCGTATTCGCGTCCGACCCGCTCTCCTCCGTTGCGTACGCACCGGGAGAGGTCCTTCTCGTCCTCTCCATCGCGGGTGTGTCGGCGTACCACTTCAGCCCGTGGATCGCCGTCGCGGTCGTGGTGCTGATGTTCACCGTCGTCGCGTCGTACAGACAGAACGTGCACGCCTATCCGAGCGGTGGTGGCGACTACGAGGTCGCCAACACCAACCTCGGCCCCAAGGCGGGGCTCACCGTCGCGAGCGCCCTGCTCGTCGACTACGTCCTGACCGTGGCCGTGTCGATCTCCTCGGGCATCGAGAACCTCGGCTCGGCGGTCCCCTTCGTCGTCGAGCACAAGGTGCTCTGCGCGGTCGCCGTCATCGTCCTGCTCACGCTGATGAACCTGCGCGGCGTGAAGGAGTCCGGGAAGCTCTTCGCCATCCCGACGTACGTCTTCGTGGCGGGCGTCTTCCTCATGATCGCGTGGGGTGCCTTCCGGGGCATCGTGCTCGACGAGACCATGAAGGCGCCCACCGCCGACTACGAGATCAAGCCCGAGCACCAGGGCCTCGCCGGTTTCGCGCTGGTCTTCCTGCTCCTGAGGGCCTTCTCCTCGGGCTGTGCGGCGCTCACCGGCGTCGAGGCGATCAGCAACGGCGTCCCGGCCTTCCGCAAGCCGAAGTCCAAGAACGCCGCGACGACGCTGGCGCTCATGGGCGGCCTGGCCGTCACCATGTTCTGCGGCATCATCGCGCTCGCCATGGTGACCAAGGTCCGGATGGCGGAGTACCCGGGCAAGGACCTCTTCCACAACGGCGTCGCGGTCGGCTCGGACTACGTCCAGAACCCGGTGATCTCCCAGGTCGCCGAGGCCGTCTTCGGCCACGGCAGCCTGCTCTTCATGATCCTGGCCGCCGCCACCGCGCTGGTCCTGTTCCTCGCGGCCAACACCGCGTACAACGGTTTCCCGCTGCTCGGCTCGATCCTCGCGCAGGACCGCTATCTCCCGCGCCAGCTGCACACCCGCGGCGACCGCCTCGCGTTCTCCAACGGCATCGTGCTCCTCGCGGGCGCGGCGGCCCTGCTGGTCTTCGTCTACGGCGCCGACTCGACCCGCCTCATCCAGCTCTACATCGTCGGCGTCTTCGTCTCCTTCACGCTCAGCCAGATCGGCATGGTCCGGCACTGGAACCGCCATCTGGCCGCCGAGAAGGACCAGAACAAGCGCCGCCGCATGATCCGCTCCCGCGCGATCAACACCTTCGGCGCCTTCTTCACGGGCCTGGTCCTGGTCGTCGTCCTCGTCACCAAGTTCACGCACGGCGCCTGGGTCGCGCTGCTCGGCATGTGCATCTTCTACGTGACGATGACGGCGATCCGCCGCCACTACGACCGCGTGGCCGAGGAGATCGCCGCCCCGGAGACCCCCTCCGACGACAACATGCGTCCCTCCCGCGTCCACTCCATCGTCCTGGTCTCCAAGATCCACCGGCCGACGCTGCGCGCCCTGTCGTACGCGAAGCTGATGCGCTCCCACACCCTGGAAGCGCTCAGCATCAACGTCGACCCGGCGGAGACCAAGGCCCTCAAGGACGAGTGGGAGCGGCGCGGCATCACCGTGCCGCTGAAGGTCCTCGACTCGCCCTACCGCGAGATCACCCGGCCGATCATCGAGTACGTGAAGAACCTGCGCCGCGAGTCCCCGCGCGACGTGGTCAGCGTGATCATCCCGGAGTACGTGGTCGGCCACTGGTACGAGCACCTGCTGCACAACCAGAGCGCGCTGCGCCTCAAGGGCCGGCTGCTCTTCACCCCCGGCGTGATGGTGACGTCCGTCCCCTACCAGCTGGACTCCTCCGAGGTCGCGAAGAAGCGGGCCCGCAAGCGGCAGGAGTGGAACGCGCCGGGAGCGGTGCGGCGTGGGCCGGTGGAGAAGCCGAGGCGCACGAGGGAGAAGGAGAAGGAGCCGAGCAAGAAGCTCTGAGCTTCTCGGGACCCTCGCTGCGGCGAGGGGCGTGAGCCTGCGGAGCCCTCTCTGTGGCGAGCGGCCGGGCGACACCCACGTAGACTGGTGGGCTGTTGTCCGGCTGTTCCCTTTTTACGTTGTGGAGTCACCCCGCCATGCAGGCAGAACCGAAGAATCCGCAGGCGGGGAACTCCCTGGTCGGCAGGGAGTACGAGGTCGAGATCGGCCCCGTCGCGCACGGCGGCCACTGCATCGCCCGGACCGCCGAGGGCCAGGTGCTCTTCGTACGGCACGCGCTGCCCGGCGAGAAGGTCATCGCACGCGTGACCGAGGGCGAGGAGGGCGCGCGGTTCCTCCGGGCCGACGCGGTCACGATCCTCGACCCCTCCAAGGACCGCGTCGAGGCGCCCTGCCCCTACGCGGGCCCCGGCCGCTGCGGCGGCTGCGACTGGCAGCACGCGAAGCCTGGCGCGCAGCGCCGCCTCAAGGGCGAGGTCATCACCGAACAGCTCAAGCGCCTCGCGGGTCTGACCCCCGAGGAGGCGGGCTGGGACGGCACGGTCATGCCGGCCGAGGGCGACAAGCTGCCGCCGGGCGAGGTCCCGTCCTGGCGTACGCGCGTGCAGTACGCGGTGGACGAGGACGGCAACGCCGGCCTGCGCCGCCACCGCTCGCACGAGGTCGAGCCGATCGAGCACTGCATGATCGCGGCGGACGGCGTCTCCGAACTCGGCATCGAGCAGCGCGACTGGTCCGGCATGGCCTCGATCGAGGCGATCGCGGCGACGGGCTCCCAGGACCGCCAGGTGATCCTCGCCCCGAAGCCGGGCGCGCGCCTGCCGATCGTGGAGCTGGACAAGCCGGTCTCCGTCATGCGGGTGGAGGAGAAGGACGGCGGCATCCACCGCGTCCACGGCCGCCCCTTCGTCCGCGAGCGGGCCGACGGCCGCACCTACCGCGTGGGCAGCGGCGGCTTCTGGCAGATCCACCCGAAGGCCGCCGAGACGCTGATGCTCGCCGTCATGCAGGGCCTGCTGCCCCGCAAGGGCGACACGGCCCTCGACCTGTACTGCGGAGTCGGCCTCTTCGCGGGCGCCCTCGCGGACCGGGTCGGCGAGGCGGGCGCGGTCCTCGGCATCGAATCGGGCAAGCGTGCGGTGGAGGACGCCCGGCACAACCTCGCGGCGTTCGACCGCGTCCGCATCGAGCAGGGCAAGGTCGAGTCGGTCCTCCCGCGCACGGGCATCACCGAAGCGGACCTGATCGTCCTGGACCCGCCCCGCGCGGGCGCGGGCAAGCAGACGGTACGCCACCTGGCAGGCCTCGGCGCCCGACGCATCGCCTACGTGGCCTGCGATCCGGCGGCGCTGGCGCGGGACATCGGGTACTTCCGGGACGGGGGGTACAAGGTGCGGTCCCTGCGGGCGTTCGACCTTTTCCCGATGACGCATCATGTGGAGTGCGTGGCGATTCTTGAGCCCGCTGAGAAGGGGCGCTGACCTGCTGTTTCTTCGAGTGTGCGTTATGGGCGTTACGTGCGTTAGGTGCGATATCTTGACGCATATTCGACGCACGTGACGCACGTTTGACGCACGAACGGCCCGTTGTCTGACGGGTCGTCACGCCTGGTGTGAGCCTGCCGGGAAGGGCGCTCGCCCATGTGTGTGGGGGGTCTCCGCAGTGGGTAGTGAGGTCAGCTGTTGAGCGGTTGACCGGCCCCGCCCCTTCGCTTCTCGGCCGTGACGTTCCGTGATGCTGGGGAGGGTGTCGGACGGATGCCTTGTCAGGGGGCGTGCCCGAGGAAGGGCGTCTGGTTCGGGGATGTTGGACGGCCGGGACGGCGTGCTCAGCGGCCGCAATCACGCTCAGTTCGGCGCTTGGGTGACGGTCATCGTCTGACGGTCGCTGTTGCCTGCCGTATCGGACTCCCGAAGTGTCAGTGCCCTCCTTCATAATCGGGGCACCGTCTTCAACGAAGGACCTCACCTCTGTGACGATCACCCAGCACGAGCTCGAGTCCCGGCTGTGGGACGCCGCGAACGCGCTCCGCGGCCCCGTCGACCCCGCTGACTTCAAGACCTACGTCTTCCCAATGCTGTTCTGGAAGTGGATCAGCGACACCTGGGTCCACGAGCACGATGCGGCGTTCGATAAGTACGGCGACGACCTCGATGACGAGATTGAGGCCGAATTTCACCGGTTCGAGCTGCCCGAGGGCACGCTGTGGAGCGAGGTCACAGGGAAGGTCACCAACCTCGGTGCGGAGATCGCGAAGACCTTTCAGCGAATCGAAATGGCCAACCCCCGCTCGCTCGGCGGCGTCTTCGGCGACGCCTCGTGGGGCAACCAGGAGCGCATCCCGGAGTCGGCTCTGCTGGGGCTCATCCGAGCGTTCAACAAGATCACGCTCGACCCGTCGACAGTCTCGCACGACCTGCTTGGCGCGGGCTATGAGTACTTGCTGAAGAACTTCGCCGACGAGTCGGGCAAGAAGGCCGGCGAGTTCTTCACCCCCCGTGAGGTCGTGAACCTGCTCGTCGGGATCCTCCAACCGCAGCCGGGCGAGTCCGTCTACGACCCGTCTTGCGGCTCCGGGGGGATGCTTGTCGCGACGATCAACCAGCTGCGCGAGTCAGGCAAGGACCACCGCACGCTCAGAGCGTACGGCCAGGAGATTAACCTGACGACGGCGTCGATCGCCCGGATGAACCTGTTCCTGCACGAGATCGAGGACTTCGACATCAAGCGTGGAGACACGCTCCGCGCTCCGGCGTTCAAGGCCCCCAGCGGTGCAGTCCGGCAATTCGACGTCGTGATCGCCAACCCGCCCTTCTCGCTGGTGAATTGGGGAGCAGACCGTTGGTCCTCGGATCCGCGAGCCATCTGCGGCGTGCCGCCGGCGCAGAACGGCGACTACGCCTTCATCCAGCACATGGTCTCGTCAATGAAGCCTGGAACTGGTCGTGTCGGCGTGGTGATGCCCCACGGCGTGCTGTTCCGTGGGGGCGCGGAAGCGAAGATCCGCCAGGGCCTGATCGAGAAGCGTGTTCTGGACGCCGTCGTCGGACTACCGCCCAAGCTGTTCTACTCGACGGACATCCCGGCATGCCTGTTGATCTTCCGCAACCAGAAGCCTGCCGAACGCAACGATCACGTCCTCTTCATCGACGGCTCGGCCCGGTTCGTCAAGGGCAAGAAACAGAACCGCATGTCCCAGGATGACGTCAAGACTCTCATCGAGGCGTACCAGACAAGCAACGACCCAGATGGTGAGGGCGGTACGAACGTCCGACTGGTGCCGTTCGAGGAAATCAAGCAGAACGGCTTCGACCTGAACATCGGCCGCTACATCAAGGTCGCTGCAGAGGAAACTGCCGATCTGGGTGCAGCCTTCGTCGGCTATGCCGATGCTCGTCAACGCCGGATGGATACCGAAGCTGTCATGTTCGAGCGACTCGCAGCAGCAGGCATCGACCTGAGCATGTTCGGGATGTCCAGTGGCTGAGTGGGAGCGGGTCCGGCTCGGCGAGGTCATCACGCTGGACGTTGACGCGGTCCCGGTCGCAGCGACGACCTCCTACGACATCGTCGGCGTCTTGAACCGCGGTCGGGGCCTGTTGTTCCGGGACCCGATCGCTGGCGATGAGACCTCGTACAAGACGCTGAATCGCATCCGCCCTGAGCAGATCGTTTACAGCCGATTGAAGGCGTTCGAAGGGGCGATCACTGTCACTCCGAACGACCTGGGCGAAGTTTACGCGTCGCAAGAATTTCCCACGTTCACGTGCGGTGAGCGGATTCTACCCGAATATTTCCGGCTCTTTACCACCACAAAACGCCTGTGGGAGCAACTGCAGGCGTTGTCGACCGGCATGGGCGGCAGGCGCGAACGGGTCAAGCCCGCTGACTTCTTGACAATTGAAGTCGCTCTCCCGTCCTTGCCGGAGCAGCGCCGTATCGTTGACGTCATGGCAGCGGTGGATGGCCAGGTCGAGGCGTTGGGAGAAGAACTTCACCGAAGCCTTTCGCTGCGGGTTGCGCTCTTCCTTAGTTCGGCTGATCTGCAAGAGGTTGTTGTAGAGCATGTTGCTAATGTCTCGCAAGGCAAGGCCCTACCGAAATCCGTCCAGGGTGAGCGATCCGGTGAATTGTCGTGGTTCAAGATCGCCGATATGGTCGGACGTGGGAACGAAGACGGATATACCTACGCTGAAACGCGATTGTCCCCTGAGCAGGTCGAATCATTGAAGGGAATCGCCGTACCGGCCGGCTCTGTTGTGTTTCCGCGAGTAGGCGCCGCTGTCTTGACTGAGAAGAAGCGCATCCTCGACGTCGATGCGGCGGTTGACGAGAATCACCTCGTACTTACGCCGAAGGAAGGGGTCCCCCCGGAGTGCCTACTCGCCGCCACCGAATCGATCCGGTTGGCGGAATTGGTTCAGCCGGGAGCTGTCCCATCCTTGAATATGGGGCTAATTCGGAGCGCACGGATCCCGTGGCCAGCGGAATCAGGTACTGACCTCAACGACACACTTGCACGGCTGCGCGCGACGACCAGGGCATTGCGAGGGGAACTCTTGCACATCCGAACGTTCCGCTCCGCGCTCCTGGCCTCCCTCATCAATCAGGAAACCGAGATTGCCGAGTCGTACGACGCGCTACTCAAGGGGGTTTGCTGACATGGGGTGGACAGAAGCGAGCACTATCCAGCGCTCACTGCTGGAGTGGGCGGAGGAGGCTGGCTGGGAGCGTCTCCAAGGAGCCGCGTTACCGCGTGACGAGCATGACGTCATCGTTGAAGACTGGGCACGCGAAGCCTTGATCGCGCTGAACCCAGAGTTGGTCGACGACCCTGAGTCGGCGGACCTCGTTCTGCATGAGGTCAATCAGGCTGTCCTCGATGCACATAATGGCCTCGTTGCAGCCAACGAGCGGCTGACCGTGATGCTTCGGGGCGACCACTCATTCACGACAATCGACGGTAAGCATGTGCCTCGTCGGCTGATCGACTTCGAAGACATCAACAACAACCGCTTCACTGTCGCTGACGAGGTCACCATCAGCGGTGCGACCAAACCACGCCGCTTCGATGTCGTTTACTACGTCAACGGGTTTCCGCTGGTCGTAGCCGAGACCAAGACGCCTGTGAAGCACCAGGTCTCGTGGGTCAACGCCGCAAAGGACCTTCACGACGTGTACGAGGAGGAGTACCCGAACTTCTTCGCGACGAACGTCTTCAACGTCGCCACCGAGGGCCTGGAACTCCGCATGGCTCCGATCCGTGCAGTTCCAGACCCCGACTCCGAGATCTGGGCCCCGTGGGGATCTACTGAGGACGACCCGAAGACCGTCACGGGACCAGCTCGTGTCGAGCGGGCTGCGCGCTTGCTGCTGTGGCCAGAGACTCTCCTAGCGATCCTCAAGGACCTGGTGATGTTCCGTCACGCTCGGGACGCCTCCGAGGTCGACATCAAGTTCTTGCCCCGCTACCCGCAGTTCGAGGCGGCTCTGGCGATCCACGCCAAGGTGCTTGCCGACCGTCCTGGCGGATTGATCTGGCATCACCAGGGATCGGGCAAGACCGAACTCATGGCGTTCGCCGCCGCCCGTTTGCTACGTGATGACGCGGTAACGGAGAAGTTCGGAAGCGCGCCGACGGTCATCGTGATCGCCGACCGTAAGGATCTGGTCCGGCAGACGGCAGATATGTTCGAGACTGCCGGCATGCCGCGGATGACGGTGCCCCGCAACCGGCGCGAGCTGCACGGCCTGCTACGCAGCGGTGAGTCGGGCGTGGTCATCACGACCGTGCACAAGTTCGCTGAGGCCGGCCATCTGAACAACCGGTCGAACATTGTGGTCCTCGTCGACGAGGCGCACCGCTCGCAGGAGGGGAAGTTCGGCGACGCGTGGCGCGCGGCGGTGCCAAACGCGAAGTTCTTCGGCGCGACGGGTACTGCGATCGAGGACAAGGACCGTTCGACGTTCAAGCTGTTCGGCGACCCTGACGACCCGGACTTTGTGATGTCGCGGTACACGCCGGAGCAATCTATCGCCGACGGGTTCACCAAGCCGGTGATCGTGGAGGGCCGGTCTGTCGGGTTCAACCTCGACAAGGAAGCCTTGGACGAGGCTTTCGACGAGCTGGCCACAAAGGAAGGCCTGGACGAGGAGGAGAAAGTCTTCCTTTCGGGAAAGGCTTCTCACGTCGAGACGATCCTGTCCAACCCTGAGCGCGTGGCGGCCGTGTGTGCCGACATCGTCGACCACTTCCTAACCTATGTCGCACCTTTGGGGCAGAAGGCTCAGGTCGTGGCCTACAACCAGCGCCTTGTGATCGCGTACACCAGGGCCATCGAGGCCGAGCTGGAGCGCCGTGCTGCAGTCATGCCGGACGGACAACTTCGTGAGGTCGGTGTGGTGATGCACGTCGCCGACAGCAAGGAGACCCCCAAGGAATACAAGAAGCACCTGCTTACTCCCGAGCAGGAGGAGGCGCTTAAGCGCCGCTTCAAGAAGGTCGACGACCCGTTGTCGTTCATCGTCGTCACCGCGAAGTGGATGACCGGCTTCAACGCACCCATCGAAGGCGTGCTGTATCTCGACAAGCCTGCCAAGGACACGAACCTCTTCCAGACGATCACGCGGCCCAACCGTCCGTGGAAGAACCCGGTCACCGGCCAGCGCAAGGACTTCGGGCGGGTCGTCGACTACATCGGTCTCGCGAGGGCCATCGGCAAGGCAGTCGCCGGTCCGAAGGTGAAGGATGACAAAGAGGACGAGCTCAACGTCACCGACGCCTCCAAGCTGGCGGGGAAATTCGTCACCGACCTCACGCGTCTACTCCATCTGTTCGACGGCATTGACACCATTGACTCATCATTCGAATCCCTCGCCGAGGCCCACGAGCGAATCCCCGAGGGCGGTGCGCAGCGCACCGAGTTCATCGAGACCTACGTCGCGTTGCAGACGGTGTGGGAGTTCCTCGACCCGCACCCGATGCTGCGGCCGTTCAAGGGGCAGTACTTCTGGCTCGCGAAGGTATACGAGTCAATCCGACCCAAGGACGTCTCCAAGGCTTTCCTCTGGGCACGTCTCGGCGCGAAGACCACTGACCTGATTCACGGCCACATGAGCGATGTGGGAGTGAAGTCGATGCCGTCGAAGACAGTCACGCTGGACGCTGCCGGCCTAGCGTTGGTGAAAAAGATCGCCGAGCAGCTCAAGCTTTCCGAGCGGCAGACTCCGGAGTCGAAAGCCGAGGACGTGTACCAGGAGGTCCTCGACTCTATCGAGGTGCGCCTCAGGCGTCGGCTGGCCGATACCGAGAGCCCTGCGTATCGGTCGCTGGCGGAGCGGATAGAGAAGCTCCGCGCCAAGGCGATCGAGAACGTCGAAGACTCGCTGGCCTTCCTCGAGGAAGCCCTGAAGATCGCTCAGGACGTGGTCGCCGCGGATCGGGCGGCGGAACAGGGCGACCAGGGAGCGCTCGACCGACTGGCCGATCCCAAGCGTGGGGCGCTCACTCAGATCGTCGCGGAGAACACACCGCCTGGGCTGCATAAAATCGTCCCCGACATAGTCTCGCGGATCGACTCGATCGTCGTCGAGGTCGCCTATGCCGGTTGGAGCGCGAGCGACGCGGGCGACAAACGCGTGCGTCGCGAGCTACGTTCCGCCTTGAAGGAGTACAGCTTGCCGATCAAGGGCGAGCTGTTCGACCGCACTTACGAGTACGTGCGGGAGAACTATTGAACGACGTCACGACCGGAATCATTGTAAGGAGTGCTCAAGTGCTCTGGGTGGAAATGCCAGGGCAAGGTCACCAGCCAAGCTCCATCTGGACAGCGATACCGCTGGCGATCTCGTTCTGACCAGCCGGTGCGATCTCCACCGGTACGCCGAGCTGCGTGGCGACGGGCGTGTACAGGTCGGTGGAGACCTCCGGGGTTTGCAGGGATACCAGGAGGGCGTAGCTGACGGGCAGGCCGATTCGGTCCTTGCGCTTGTTCGCCTTCCACCAGCCGCCAACGGGGTAGACCGCGAGCATGCCGCAGTCGGCGAGTTCGACGGCGGAACCGCGCCAGATGTCCGCGTGCAGGGAGCCGAGGTTGCGGGATCGGGGGCCGACCAGCCAGCGGCTGTCGGACTCGAACGCCTTGGGGTTGCCGGTGCCGTCGGTTTCTTGTTCGGCCTGTTCGGCCAGGCGGCTTTGGAATGCGTCGGCGGATTCTGTGGGGCCTTTGATGGCGAAGCGAAGGCCGTGCGAGGCGTAGCTGTAGCGACCGACCATGCCGCGCCGGCCGGGATTGGGCTCAACCATGTAGGCGAGCGTCACGCGCAGGTCGACTGTGGTCTCGGCCAGGTCGCGCAGCTGCTCCAGCGGCCAGGGCAGTTCGTGCAGTTTCAGTTCGGCCAGCCGAACCTGTCCGTTCTTGCCCTGCTTCAGCGGGACCAGAGTGTTCTGGATGATCATTGTGACGGCGTTGGAAGCGCTGCTTCGGATGCGTTCGGCGGTGGGGACTCCCCAGCCGTACCGGCGGATCACCTGTCGCATGAGCTCGCCCTTGTTGAGTTTGGGGGCGCCGGTCTTCTTGAACAGGCCAGGCTCGACCATGGCCGGAGTCCACTGGGCCTCGTGGACGAGCAGGGCTCGGACCGTCTCCGCCCGTAGTCCGGGGTATGTGGTCATCGCGGTGGCGGCTAGGGCTGCTGCCTGGGCGGTCGCGGCGCTCGTGGCGTTGGCCCAGGCCAGCTGGTGCGCGGCGTCGTGGTGGGTGGTTGGCACGCTCAACAGCTCGTGCGGGTCCATGAAACTGTCGTCCGGGGCAACGAGCAGATTGCCGCCCTCCAGGACGATGTCGGGCTTAGTGATGGCCGCGTTGGTCAGGGCCACCGAAGTCCGGCTGAACGGGGACAGGCCGCCCGAAGCGGCCAAGGGCCGGTAACCCTGGAACGGGGGGGGTGGCGGGGACGGTGTCCAGATGGGTGCAAGCGCCGACGGTCAGCACATTGTGTGCCTGGGCGGGTTCCTCGATCCGGGACAGGTCGCATAGCAGCAAGGGGTCGAGTCGGCCGTTGTCGTCACGCATCTGGTGGGGGAGGTGCCCGCGGACGTTGCCGGCGCTGACGATGATCAGCCGCGACGCCTGCGGGTCCGGTGCGCCGATGAGGTCGATGCGGTCCTCGCGTACGGCCACACTTGTTCCGGCTGCCAAAGCGTCCAGGGTGGCCGACCACAGGGTCGCTGTGCCGTCGACACCGTTCTCGCCGTCCCGGGACCACCGGGTGACGGCCATGGAGAAGACCCGGGCGGATGGTGCGGGACCGCCGTTGCCGATCTCAGCGGTGGCCACCGCGTTCGCGGTCGTCTCAGCCAAGGTCCGCGGGGACTCGACCGGCGCAAGACCGTCGTCGAGGATCTTCACGGACTCAAGCCCGTGGCCGAGAACCACGGGGCCCTGTGCTTCCAGGGCTGAGGTGAGATCGCCGAACAGAGCGAGACCGGCCATCTGTGTACCGTGTCCGTTCCGATCGGCCGGGCCCCTGCCGGGCAGCACACTGTAGGCGCGCTCGTGCAGTGCCGGCTTTAGCAGCGGATGCTCCTGCGCTATCCCCGTGTCCAGGACGCACACCGTGGGTGCGTGCGGGGCGGCCGGCTTGACGCGCTGGGCGAGGTCCTCGACGAGGTTCACCCGGAAGGAGCGGTCGACGGCGTAGAGGCCCTCGGCGAACGTCGGTGTGCGGATCTCGACAGGGCAGGCGTTCGTGCCCAGCAGGAACGCGAGGTCGTTCCCAGTCGCCAAGACGTGTGCTACGAGGCGTTCGCCCACATGGATCGCCCGGTCGCTCATCCGCCACTGCCGCGCCTCGGTCAGGGCGCGCAGAGTGGCGACCGGGTCCGTCGGTGAGATCCGCGGGTCGAACCACAGTTCCCACCACCGCTCGTCGTCCAGCGGCGGCAGCTCGTGCCGCTCTTGCCAGAGGTGTTCCATTAGCGCTCGCTGGATCTGCTCCATGTTGGCCACGAGCGCGGCCTGCTGAGGATTGCCGTCGTCGGTGTCCTGGGTGAAGGCGGCGATCCGCTGCGTGAATGAGGTGACCTTGTCGAACGGGATCCACACCAGCGCGTCCTGCTGACGGTCGTCGGTCTGCGGATGGCTGCTCATCAGGGTCAGACCGGAGCCGTCCAAACGTTCCAGCTGAAGCGGATGGTCGCGCGCTGCCTCGATCCGCACCGCGAAACCGTCGGGACGGAACCCGTCGGGTGCCTCCTGGGCGAGCCGAGCCGATTCCCGCTCGGCCGTTTCCAGACCGTCGACCAGCGTGGCTGCGTGCCTGTTGCGGTCCTCACGACGGACAAGCTTCGAACCGCCTCCACCGGAGGGCTCGGAACGCGGTGTCAGGGTGGCGGCCTGCCAGGGCACCATCAGGTGTGGCGTGGAACGTCCGGCGAAAGAGAGCTCAGGCATGGTGTGAGGCGTGCCGTTCGCTCAGGGCTTCCAGCAGCAGCTGCTCGTCCACCACGTCCAGGTCGGCGAGGATGGCCCGCTTGGCCGCGGCCTCCGCCGCCTTGACCAGCTCGGCATGGCTCAAACCGGATGCACTGTCTGTCACAGCACTCCACCGTAGTGTGCTCGTATCCATTCCGGCTAGGCGTCGGCGCATCACCTGAACCGCCTGCTCGGGAGTGGGAGGGCCGTAGGTGACGACCATGTCGAAACGGCGGAACAGCGCCCGGTCCAGAAGTTGGTGGTGATTGGTGCCGGCCACCACGAGGCTCTCGGAGGGCGCCTCGTCGAGGAACAGCAGGAACGAGTTCAGGATCCTTCGGGCCTCGCCGACGTCATTACCCGCCGCCCGCTCAGCCCCGAGCGCATCGAACTCGTCGAACAGATAGACCGCCCGTGTCTGGGCCACCGCGTCGAAGACCAGCCGCAGCTTTGCCGCCGTCTCGCCCATGAACCGGCTGATCAGACCGTCCAGGCGGATGGTGAACAACGGCAGCTTCAGCTCGCCGGCCAGTGCCGAAGCCGTCATGCTCTTGCCCGTGCCCGGGGGCCCCGACAGCAGGATCCGGTGTACTGGAGTAAAGCCGAAACGCTCCAGCCTGGCACGCTGGCGTTGCTCGTGCAGCACCCGGTCCAGAGAGGCGAGCAGCCCGGCATCCAGAGTCATGTCGTCGAGCTGTGTGTCGGGGTACCCGGCCGTCAGCAGGCTGGAGAGCTCACCGCGGGGCTGCACCACCGGCGTCGCGGCACGCCGCTTTCGGCCTGCCCCTGTTTCTGCCGTGCGGCCTCGACCAGCTCCCGCAGGTCCACAGCGAACTTTCCCTGCCCTTGGCGGGCAGACTTCGCCGCCACCTGCAGGGCCACGCTGTAGAAGAGATCGTCATCGGCTTCGGCATGCGCGCGCACCAGGGCTTTCAGGTGCTCGGCGTTCGCTGCCATCGCCTGTCACCCTTCTGATGCTGGCTTCCTCGTACGAGAGCGTTCGGTGATTCGATACCCGGGACCCGCGAAGGCACCCGCGCCTGCATCGTACGGCCCTCTTGGACCGGCCGCCGCCAGAGTGGGCATGGCCGGGGTGAGCCGCAGCGACGCCACACCGACGGCGACCGTATCCCGCTGCTGCCGGACATGGTCGCCAAGAAAACCTTCCAGGGCCGGTCGCACTGCAGGCCCTGGCGTTCGATGAGCCTGCCGCGTCAAGCGGACACGGCACCGGGGCGGAAGAGCTGGGCCCGTGTCCGGAACTGGTGGCCCCGCAGCGGTGGACGAAGAGGGCCTCGACGTGTGTCATGTGATCGATGTCGGCTGCATCGACGCTTTCGTTGGGAGCGTGGGCGAGGCACAGGGGTTCTTCGACGTGGGGGTTCTGTTCAGCGAGGCCGTTGCGCAGGGAATGGAACCGTCCTGTCCGAGGTAGGCCATGGGCTTGCCGTAGACCTCGGTGATGGCCTGGTCGAGGGTGGTTGTACGCGGGGCCATCGATGCCGCCGCGCGGATGCCGGAGCCGCTGCTCTCGGTCTTGACGGTGACGCGCGCCCCAGGGGACGGCGACGCGCAGGGGGATGAGAGCTGCGAAGGTGTCGTCGGCGTCGGCGTCGGCGTCGGTGCCGGGTGGGGCGCGCAGCGAGCCACAGGCACGGGCGGGCGGTACGGAGGCGGAGGAGCCGACGACGGGCGGACAGTCGATGCCGATGACGAGTGACGGCGGGCCGGGACCACGGCTGGTCGGCGATGGTGCAGGTACCGGTGAGCCGGATCCGTCAAGGACGCTGGCCTCAGTGTGGACTGCTGCTCGTCAAAGTCGACCCCGTCCCCAGCTCTCGCAGTCGAGGCTGTCGATGCGCGTGGCCCCCATCTCGGGGCCCGCAAGGTAGACAAGGCATAGATGAGGGCGTCCAGGGCGTGGCCTCCACACATGCCGGAGTGGATCTCGCCCCTTGATCGTCTCGACGGTGACGACGATGTTTGCCAAGTCCCGCAAGAAAGGCGGTTGCGACTCCCCCTGTCGACGGCGGCGTTGCTGATGTCGCAGATCAGGGAGGCGCTGGCCTGAAAGTGCTCGGGGTGCTGGGCACCTCTGTCCGAGTCCTCTGGCTGTGGAGATCCGTCGGCGCTCTCTGGCGTGCGTCAGAGGTCGCCCGTAGCGCCCATAGCGCACGTAATGCACATTGATCTTGAGTCCGTTTTGCGATCTGCGGGCTGCTGACCTGTGGTTTTCCTCAACATGTTTTGGCTCTACATGTTTTTTATGACGCATCATGTGGAGTGCGTCGCGATTCTGGAGCCGGCCGCGAAGGGCTCCTGACCTGCGGTCTGGAACATCCAGCTTCAGCTCGGTAGATACCGGTAAGGAAGTCTCAGACGGGGTACCACGGTTTCGTGATCACCGTTGGAGTTGAAGAGGAATACCTGCTCCTGGACCCGGCGACCGGGCAGCCGGCCGCCCGGTCGGAGGAGGTGCGCAGGGCTGCGGGTCTTGACGACGTCGCGGAGGAGAGCGAAGTCCAGCCGGAGCTCTTGCAGGCCCAGGTGGAGGTCGCCACCCCCGTGTGCCGGGAGCTGACCGAGGTGGCCGGCCACCTGCTGCGCCTGCGCCACGCGCTGAGCACCGCGGCGGAGCGCTCCGGGTGCCGCCTGGCCGCCACCGGGTCGGCTCCGGTGGTGGGTGAGGGGCACGTGCCGGTCACCAGCGGGCGCCGCTACGGGCGGCTGTACGACAAGGGCGGCCGGTTGGCGGAAGAACTGCTGGTCAATGGGATGCACGTGCATGTCGGCATGCCGGACCGGGAAACAGGCGTGGCTGTCCTCAACCGGATCCGGGGGTGGCTGCCCACGCTCCTCGCGATGTCGGCGAACTCTCCGTTCTGGGAGGGCCGCGACACCTCGTTCGCGAGCTGGCGCACTCTTGTCTTCAACCGCTGGCCGGTCGGCGGCGTTCCCCCGCACTTCGACGGCCTCACCGATTACGAAGAGAGCATCGACGCACTGATCGCCTCCTCCGTCATCAGCGACACGGGCCAGTTGTACTGGCACGCCCGGCTCTCCGAGCATTACCCCACCGTGGAAGTGCGTTGCATGGACGTCCAGCTCCGGGTCGACGACGCGGTCATGCTTGCCGGGATCGTCCGCGCTCTGGCCGCTACAGCGCTGCGTGACCACAAGAACGACGTCCCCGTGCCGAGGGTTCGGCCTGAAATCCTGCAGGCAGCCATGTGGCACGCGGCCCGCCATGGCCTTTCCTCCACACTTCTGGACCCCCACGGCCGTCCCGGGCCGGCCGGTGACGTGCTGTGCGGGCTGGTCGAACACATCACTCCCGCCCTGGAGGAGCACGGCGACACGCGCCACGTGGGGCCCCTCATCAGTCGTCTT
The DNA here is from genome assembly GCF_019400875.1 of Streptomyces anatolicus. NCBI lineage: Bacteria > Bacillati > Actinomycetota > Actinomycetes > Kitasatosporales > Streptomycetaceae > Streptomyces > Streptomyces anatolicus. The sequence continues at coordinate 15,948 of NZ_WMBF01000081.1, forward strand.
CTGCGCGAAGGCACCGGCGCCGACCAGCAACGCGACGCCCTGACACGAGGCGCGGACATGACCGCTCTGGCTGACTTCATCACCCAGGAGACGATTCTCGGAGCGCCTGAGCCCGGCTGAGGGCGGCACCGCGAGGGTGCGGGACCTGCGGTCCGCGGTCCGGGCTGTGTCCTGGATGCGAAGTTTGGGGGGGTTCTCCACAATGGGACAGGCAGACCCCGCTGCCTCCCCCGGCTCTGGAGGACACGTGTCCGATCACCCGTCGCCACCGGCCCACGCGTCACACCGGATCCGCGTTGCCTCGGTGCCCGCGGGGCACGTGTACGTGCGGCACTGCTCGATACCGGAGTCCGACGGCGTCATACGTCTGCGGGACCCCCGCCCCAACGGCGCTCCCAGCACTTCGCAGCGGTGGTGGCCGCCGGTCATGCTGGACCCGGCCTGGGTGAGCGAGCACCACGAGGACTTCGATGTCTTCCATCTGCACTTCGGGTTCGACGCCCAGAGCCCCGCGCAGCTGAGCGCCCTGGCGGAGGCCCTGCGCCGGCACGGCAAGCCCTTCGTATACACGGTGCACGACCTGCGTAATCCGCATCAGCCCGACCCGGCGATCCACGACGCGGCCCTGGACGTCCTTGTGCCCGCCGCCGACCGGCTCATCACGCTCACCCCCGGCGCCGCCCGCGTCATCGACGACCGGTGGGGGCGCACAGCCGTCGTTCTGCCGCATCCTCACGTCGTCGAACTGCCACGTCTGGGCCAGGCGCGGCCCCACCGCGACCGCTTCCGGATCGGAGTGCACGCCAAGAGCCTGCGCCCCAACATGTCCGTGCTGCCCGTCGTGCGCGTCCTCGCCGAGGCGGCGGCCGAACTCCCGGGCGCGGAACTCCAGGTGAACCTCCACCATGACGTGGCGGACGTTTCATCCCCGGCACACGCCCCGGCACTCGTGAACGAACTGCGCGACCTCGCCGACCGGGGGCGCCTCACCCTTCAGGTGCACGACTACTTCGACGACGACCAGCTCTGGGACTATCTGACCTCGCTCGACCTGTCCGTACTGCCTTATCTGTTCGGCACCCACTCCGGGTGGCTGGAGGCGTGCCACGACCTGGGCACCGCGGTGGCCGCACCGGACTGCGGTTTCTACGCGCAGCAGCGGCCGTGTCTCACGTACGGGCACACCCAGGACGGCGGTCTGGACGAGGAGTCGCTGCGCAAGGCGGTGCTCACCGCTTTCGACGAGCGGCCCGCGCCCCGGGCGACGGTGCGCCGGCGTGCGCAGGAGCGGGCCGACCTCGCCGCCGCGCACTACGCCCTCTACGACGACGTGCTGCGGGAGGCGTCGTGCGGGTAGCCCTGATCGCGTCCGCGCGCTTCCCCATCACCGAGCCGTTCGCCGGGGGCCTCGAAGCGCACACCTGGGGACTCGCCCAGGCGCTGACCCGCCGCGGCCACCAGGTGGAACTGTTCGCGGCACCCGGATCCGACCCGGCCCTCGGCGCACGCGAACTGCCCGTGCGCAGAGTGGAGTTCAGCTCATCCGCGTGTGCGGACACCAGCATGCCGGGCCTTGACTGGATGGAGGAGCACCACGCCTATCTCGGGCTGATGCTGGACCTGGCGCAGGACGGCGCGCACCGGTTCGACGTCGTCCACAACAACAGCCTGCACTACCTGCCGATCGCGATGGCCCCGGCGCTGAAGATGCCCGTGATCACGACACTGCACACGCCGCCGACGCCCTGGCTGGAGTCCGCCATCCAGGTCCGGGACGCCTGCCCCGTGGTCTTCACCGCTGTCAGCGAGTTCACGGCGTCGGCCTGGCGCACCAGCGTGCCCCGCGCCCGCGTGGTGCGCAACGGCATCGACACGGACTTCTGGCAGCCGGGACCGGGGGGCACCGGCCTGGTGTGGTCAGGGCGGCTGGTCCCTGAGAAGGGGCCGCATCTGGCGATCAGGGCCGCTCGCGCGGCGGGGATTCCGCTGCGGCTCGCGGGACCGATCTCCGACGAGCGGTACTTCGAGGAAGAGGTGGCACCCCTGCTGGGGGAGGGCGCCCAGTACGTGGGCCACCTCGACCGGCGCGGCCTCGTCGAGTGGCTGGGAGGCGCGGCCGCCGCCCTGGTCACGCCAGGCTGGGACGAGCCGTACGGCCTCGTGGTCGCCGAGGCGCTGGCCTGCGGCACCCCGGTGTGCGGCTTCGATCGCGGCGCACTCGCCGAGATCCTCACCCCCGACTGCGGTCTGCTCGCTCCCGACGGGGATGTGGAGGCCCTGGCCGAACTCATCCCACGGGCCATGGAACTGGACCGCGCAGCGGCGCGGCGACGTGCCGAGGAATTCTGTTCGCTCGACCGTGCCGCCGACGCCTACACCGCCCTGTACGAAGAGGTGGCGGGGTGATCGGCTACTACGTCCACCACCAGGGGCTCGGGCATCTGCACCGTGCCCAGTGCATCGCGGCCCACCTGCCGCTTCCCGTCACCATCCTCTCCTCGCTGCCTCAGCCCGCCACCTGGTCGGGGCCCTGGGTCGGGCTGCCGCCGGACACGGACTCGGACCCGCTCGACCCGACGGCCCGGGGGCGCCTGCACTGGGTGCCCCTTCACCATCCGGGGCACCGCGAACGCATGGGCACCATCGCCGAGTGGATCCGGCGCGAGAAACCCGGACTGTTCGTCAGCGATGTGTCGGTGGAGGCCGCCGCCCTGGCGCGGCTCATGGGAATCCCGGTCGTCGTCGCGGCCATGCGCGGAGACCGGCAGGACGAGGCCCACCGCCTCGGCTACGACCTGGCGGACGCCCTCCTGGCGCCGTGGCCCGAGTCCCTGCCCGAGCCGGGATGGCCCGCCCACTGGCTCGCCAAGACCCTGCACACAGGGAGCATCTCGCGTTACGACGGCCGGCCCCGACCCGCACCCCACGGCCCCGGCTCTCCCTCCGGCAAGGAGGTGGTGGTGATGCTCGGAGCCGGTGGCAACGATGTCGACGCGGGGCGGTTGCGGGAGGCGCAGCGGGCCACCCCCGAGTGGTCGTGGACCGTCCTGGGCGGGCCTGACGGTCGCTGGGTCGAAGAGCCGTGGCCAGTGCTCTGCCGGGCTCGGGTCGTCGTCACCCATGCCGGGCAGAACGCCATCGCGGAGTGCGCGGCCGCCAGAGTCCCCGCCATCGTCATCCCGCAGGACCGGCCCCACGGCGAGCAGCACGCCACGGCGCGGGCGCTGCACGCATCGGGTCTGGCGACCGTCATCGACACCTGGCCGCACCCAGGGGCCTGGTCCGGCCTGCTGGAGGAAGCCACCGGCCGGCCGGACCGCTGGGCCCAGTGGTCACCGGGCGACGGCGCACGGCGCGCCGCGCGACTGCTCACCCGCCTGTCGACCCGCACACCCCGGCGAGACCCATGCGTACCGCGGTGATCACCCTCGCGGCGGGTCGGCACAGCCATCTGATCCTCCAGCAGGACGGCCTGGCGTCCGGCACCTGCCGCCCCGACCACTACGTGGTCGTGTCCATGGCCGACCCGGACATCCCCCGCCACACCGCCGGCCGCGACCCCGTGGCGGATGTGGCCTGCCTGGCGCTGATCGAGGGCCGTCTGCCGCTGGCCGCCGCCCGCAACGCCGGAGCCGCACGTGCCCTCGCGGCCGGCGCGGAGCTGCTGGTCTTCCTGGACGTGGACTGTGTGCCAGGCCCCACGCTCGTGCAGCGTTACGCGGAAGCCGCCGCGGAAGGCGCCCTGTTGTGCGGAACCGTCGCCTACCTTCCACC
>NZ_WMBF01000749.1:0-2032 GCF_019400875.1 Streptomyces anatolicus
GCCTACCCGCACCCGTCCCGCCCGCGCGTCCTCGTCATGGCGCTGCTGCTCGCCGCCGCGCTCGCCCTGTACTGGGTGCCCGTCCTCGGCCTCGGCGAGCGGGACCTCGACGACATGGGCGGGCTCGGCCTGATCTCCGTACTGCCCGCGCCGACGCTGCTCGGCGCCGCGCTGCTCGTCGTCGTCTTCGCCGTACTGCTCTGGATGGACCGGCCCATCAAGGGCCTGCTCCTGGTGACGCTGCTCGCCACGGTCGTGTCGCTGCACGCGCTGCCCGCGGTCATCGAGACCGAGCCCCGGTTCGCCACGGCCTGGCAGCACCTGGGCTTCATGGAGTACATCGACCGGACCGGCACCGCGGTGCCCGACCTGGACGCGCGCTGGAGCTGGCCCGGCTTCTTCGCAGCGGCCACGTTCGTCGCGAGGGCGTGCGGCGTCTCGGACATGACCGAGGTCATCCGCTGGTGGCCGATGGCCATGCAACTGCTCTATCTGGCGCCGATGTTCCTGCTCGTGCGCTCGATGCGGGCGGCCTGGCGCGCCAAGTGGGCGGGGCTGTGGATCTTCGTGCTGAGCGGCTGGGTCGGCCAGGACTACTTCTCCCCGCAGGGCTTCACCTATCTGCTCTACATCGCCTTCGTCGCCGTACTCCTGGTGTGGTTCCGCGCCCCGCGCGTGCTGTGGGCGAAGCGGCGGCCCGGCGAGAGCGAGGTCGAGCCGACGGGCCGCGGGGAGCGCGCGGTGCTGCTCCTCGTCCTGGTGGGCCTCTTCTCGGCGACCGTGCCCGCGCACCAGCTGACGCCGTTCGTGATGCTCGGGGTGCTCGCGGTGCTCGTCCTGATCGGGCGCTCGGAGCTGCGCGGCCTGCCGATGCTCTTCGGGGTGATGGTCGTCGTCTGGCTCGGCTTCCTCGCCGAGCCGTACTGGTCGGGGCATTTCAACGAACTGTTCGGCGGGGTCGGCGGCGTCGGCGGCAATGTGTCGTCGTCGGTCTCCGGGCGCATCGAGGGCGGCAGTTCGACCCATCAGCTGGTGCTGTACGTGCGCGTGGCGATGGCCGGCGGCGTGATGGCGTTCGCCTGCTGGGGCTGGTGGCGGCGGCGCTTCTACAGGTACAGCGAGCGCTCGCTGCTCGTCCTGACCTTCGTGCCGTTCCTCGGCTTCGGCATGCAGTCGTACGGCGGTGAGATGGCCCTGCGCGTGTTCATGTTCGCGCTGCCCGGCGCGGCCCTGCTCGCCGGGCTCGCGCTGTTCCCGCGCGCGGGCGTCACCGCGAAGGAGCGGGACCGCGACCGGGTGAGCCTCGCGCCGCTCGCCGCGCTGATGGCCGGGCTCGTCCTGATGGGCGGCTTCCTCGTGGCGCGCTGGGGCAACGAGTCCTTCGAGCGGATCCGGCCCGGCGAGGTCACGGCCATGGAGTACGTGTACGCGCACGCCGACCCGACCGTGCGGCTGCTGTGGATGAGCAACGACACGGTGAACAACGTGACGCCCGCGATGCCGTGGGGCACCCGCGACATGGAGAAGGTCGAGTACGTCCCCACGCTGGCGCCCGCCGACCCGGTCCTCGTCTCCGGCCTGGTGAAGGCCCTTAAGGACGCGGGGCCCCACTCGTATCTGATGATCAACCGCGGTCAGTCGACCTATCTCGAGCTGGACGCGGGCTACGCGAAGACGTGGGAGCCGCGGCTCATCCGCCATCTCGACGACCGCCGGGAGCTGAGGAAGGTCCTCACCAACGACGACGCGACCCTCTACAGCCTGCGCGAGCGGCCGGACGGCGCGGTGCCGAAGGCGGATCCGGGGGCGGTCGGGCCGAAGGTGACGTGGACGCCGTGGACGGTGGTGGGCGCGCTCTCGGCCGTCGCGCTCGTGCTGCTGCTCACCACGCGCGAGGTGGTGCGGGTCGCGGCGGCGCCGAGCGTGCGGCAGCAGCGGTGGCTGCAGAGCAGTTTCTGGTTCTCGCTGCCGTTGCTCGCGGTGCTTTTCGCGTCGCTGATACAGCGGTTCGTGACGATGGCTTGAGGGGCGG
>NZ_WMBF01000750.1:0-2020 GCF_019400875.1 Streptomyces anatolicus
CGGACGCCCCCGCCGCCGAAGCCCCCTCCGAGACCGGCGACAGCGCGTCCGAAGGCTCCGGCTTCGGGCTGCCCGAGGCGCTTCTCGGCGCGCCCCTCCTCGCCGCCGGTCTGCTCGGCGCCCTCGGCCGCCGCCGTCGGCACGCCCTGTGGCAGTCGGCCATGGGCGCGGTCGGCGCGCGCCGCGGCATGCAGCCGCCGACCCCCACCGGGGACGCCGCCGATGTGCAGGACGCGCTGCTCGTGGGCGCCGACCCCGAAGGCGTACGCCTCCTGGACCTGTCGCTGCGCGGCCTCGCCGCCTCGCTCGCCGAGGAGAACCGCGCCCTGCCGACCGTCTACGCGGCCTGGCTGACCAACGGCGACCTGCACCTCCAGCTCGCCCAGCCCGCCGGACGGCCGCCCGCGCCCTGGCAGTTGGGGCAGGACCAGACGTTCTGGGTGCTCTCCCGCACGGACGCCGAGCGGTACGAGGACGTCGGCACCGCCGCTCCCTACCCGGGGCTCGTCAGCCTCGGCACCCTCGGCGCCCCCGAGGAGTCACGGCTGCTCCTCAACCTGGAGTCGGTGCCCGGCATCGTCTCGCTGAGCGGCAGCGCGAGCGACCGCGCCGCCGTCTTCGCCTCGGTCGCCGCCGAACTGGCCACCAACGGCTGGTCGGACCGCATGACCATCACCCTCGTCGGCTTCGGCCAGGACCTCACGCCGCTCGCGCCCAACCGGCTGCGGCACCTGGAGGACGTCGAAGCCCTCCTGGAGACCATGGAGGCCGAGACCCGCCAGCGGCGCGGCGCGCTCGGCGCCGCCGGACACGACTCCGTGCTCACCGGCCGCACCGGCCCCGCCCAGCACACCCGCTGGGCCCCGCACCTCGTGCTGCTCGCCGCCGAACCGACCGGCGATGACGCCGTCAAGCTCGCCGAACTGGCCGCGGACGCCAGCCGGTTGGGCATCGGCTATCTGGTCGGTACGGAGTCGGGGGAGCTGCCCGGCGCCGCCTGGGAGATGGAGATCACCCGGGACGGCAGGCTCCTCGCGCCGCTGCTCGGCCTCGAACTGGCGGCCCAGACACTGCCCGAGCCCCAGCAGCGTGCCGTCGTCCGGCTCTTCACCGACGCCGACCCGGACAGCTCGTCCTCGGGCCCCGCGGGCCCCGACGACGGCCCCGCGGCCGCCGCGCCCCCGTTCCTCGTCGACGTCACCGAGCAGGGGCGGCCCGCGGTCTACGCCCGCCTCGTCGGTACGTACGAGATCATCGGCCTCGCCACTCCCGATGGCGAGCGCAGCGCGCTGATGCACGAGGCGCTGGCCCTGCTCCTGATGCACCGCGAAGGTGTCCACCCCCGGGTGCTCGCCTCCGCGCTGTGGCCGCGCGGGGTCACCGACGACGTGCGCGACGCGCTCGTCGAGCGGCTGCGCGAGTGGCTGGGCACCGACCCCGACGGCTCGCCCCGGCTGCGGGCCGACCGCAGCGGGCGGCTCACGCTCGCCAAGTCCGTCGTCTCGGACCTGGACGTGCTGCGGTCCCTTTACTACGAGGCCACGCAGGGGCGCGGCTCCGGCAACCGTGCCGTGCGCGGGCGGATGCTCACCGACGCGCTGGTGCTCGTACGCGGACCGCTGCTCGCCGACCGGCCACAGGGGCGGTACGGGTGGCTCACGCACGAGATCATCGACGCGCAGCTGCCGTTGCTCGTCGCCGACATCGGCCTCGCCCTTTCGGAGTTCCATCTGGAGAAGGGGCGGGCGGAGAAGGCGATCGAGGCGCTTGACGCTGCGCTGGGCTCGGCGCCGGGGGATGAGCGGCTCTGGAATGAGTTGCTCCGGGCTACGGCCGCGACGGAGGACCCTGCCCGCTTGCGGGGGGTCGCCGCGGATCTCCTTGCCCGGAGTGGGGCTCGGGGGCTGCCCGCGCGTACCGAGGCGTTGCTGGATGAGTTGCTGCCCGCGTGGCGCAGTGGGGTCTCGGCTGCGGGTTAGTGGGGGGTTCTGCCGCCGCTTCGCGGCGGATGCTTTCCCAC
>NZ_WMBF01000751.1:0-2003 GCF_019400875.1 Streptomyces anatolicus
CTGCTCCTCCAGCGCCGTGTCCACCACGACCTCGTACGACGAGGCCCACGGCGGCCCCGGCAGCACGAACCGCGCCGCACGCTCCCCCGCGTGCAGGACCGCGAGGAAACTGTCGTCGACCACCGGCGCCCCCCGGGCGTCCCGCCCCGGTATGTCCCGCCCGGACAGATACATGCCGAGCGTCGCGGCGGGCGCGTACCAGTCGGCCTCCGTCATCTCCGTGCCGCGCGCCGTGAACCACGCCAGGTCCCGCAGCCCGTCCGCCGAGTGCGCCCGCCCCGAGAAGAACGCCCGCCGCCGCAGCACCGGATGCCGGTGCCGCAGCTCGATCAGCCGGGCGGTGAGCGCGAACAGCTCCCGCCAGCCCGGCTCCTCCCGCAGCCTCCAGTCGACCCAGCTGATCTCGTTGTCCTGGCAGTACGCGTTGTTCGAGCCGCGCTGCGTACGCCCCATCTCGTCGCCCGCGACGAACATCGGCACACCGGTCGAGAGCAGCAGCGTCGTCATGAGGTTGCGCAGCTGGCGCCGGCGCAGCGCCGTGATGTCCGCGTCGTCGCTCTCGCCCTCGGCCCCGCAGTTCCAGGAGCGGTTGTCGTCCGAGCCGTCCCGGTTCCCCTCGCCGTTGGCTTCGTTGTGCTTCCGCTCGTACGACACCAGGTCCCGCAGCGTGAAGCCGTCGTGCGCGGTCACGAAGTTCACCGACGCGTACGGCCTGCGCCCGCCCCACGCGTACAGATCGCTCGACCCCGAGAGCCGGTACCCCAGATCCCGTACGTCCGGCAGCGCGCCCCGCCAGAAATCCCGTACCGCCCCCCGGTAGCGGTCGTTCCACTCCGTCCACAGGGGTGGGAACGCCCCCACCTGATAGCCGCCCGAGCCCACGTCCCACGGCTCGGCGATCAGCTTCACGCGGCGCAGGACCGGATCCTGCGCGATCACCGCGAGGAACGGCGAGAGCATGTCGACATCGTGGAAGGAGCGCGCGAGCGCCGCCGCCAGATCGAAGCGGAAGCCGTCCACGCCCATCTCCGTCACCCAGTACCGCAGGGAGTCCGTGATCAGGCGCAGCACGTGCGGCTGGACGACCTGGAGCGTGTTCCCGCAGCCCGTGTAGTCCGCGTACCGCCGTGCGTCGTTCGGCTGGAGCCGGTAGTAGCCGCGGTTGTCGATGCCCTTCAGCGACAGCATCGGGCCCAGCTCACCGGCCTCCGCCGTGTGGTTGTAGACGACGTCGAGGATCACCTCGATCCCCGCCTCGTGCAGCGCGCGCACCATCCGCTTGAACTCGCCGACCTGCTGCCCCGTCGTCCCCGACGCCGCGTAGCCCGCGTGCGGCGCGAAGTAGCCGATCGAGTTGTACCCCCAGTAGTTGCGCAGGCCCCGCCGCAGCAGATGGTCCTCGTGCGCGAACTGATGCACCGGAAGCAGCTCGACCGCCGTCACCCCGAGCCGTACGAGGTGCTCGAGCGCCGCCGGATGCGCGAGCCCCGCGTACGTGCCCCGCAGCTCCTCAGGAACCCCCGGATGCAGCTTGGTGAAGCCCCGGACGTGCAGCTCGTAGATGACCGAGTCCGCCCACGGCGTCTTGGGCCGCCGGTCGTCGGCCCACTCGTCGTCCGGCGCGTCGTCGTGCACGACCACGCCCTTGGGGACGTACGGCGCCGAGTCCCGGTCGTCGCGCACGGTGTCCGCCACATGCTGCTGGGGCCAGTCGCGGACATGCCCGTACACCTCGGCGGGCAGCGTGAAATCACCGTCCACCGCACGCGCGTACGGATCCAGGAGCAGCTTCGCCGGGTTCCAGCGGGCGCCCGTCCACGGATCCCAGCGGCCGTGCACCCGGTAGCCGTACCGCTGGCCCGGCCGCACGCCCGGCACGAAACCGTGCCAGATCCCGTGCGTCAGCTCGGTCAGCGGACAGCGCGTCTCCTCGCCCGCCGAGTCGAAGAGGCACAGCTCCACCGATTCCGCTCCGCCCGCCCACAGCGCGAAGTTGGTCCTTT
>NZ_WMBF01000752.1:0-1976 GCF_019400875.1 Streptomyces anatolicus
CGCCCCCGCCCTCGACTACGCCTCCCAGCGGCAACTGGCCCGCGCCCAGGCGTTCTTGTCGCTCGGCCGGTACGACCACGCCGTGCAGGCCGCGCACATCGCCTGGCAGGACGCGGCGACCCGACCGGCGGGCGCCGACATGCTGGACGCGATGATCGACGTGCACTGCACGGCCGCGATGGCCGACATGTCACCGGAACACTTCGCCGCCGCCGAGCAGTGGCTGAAGTGCGCGTACAACCACGACCCGACGAACGTACGGGTGCGCGGCCTGCTCGCCGAGCGCACCTTCCGGCACGCGGTGGAACTGGACCGGCGCGGGAAACGGGATGAGGCCATTGAGGCCCTGGGGAAGTGTCTGACGTGGGATCCTGAACGCGCCGACGCCGAGGCGCTGTTGCGGCGGCTCAACCGTGACGGCAGGAACCGGCGTGGCAGGGGTGACGTCCTCGGATAGAGGACCGCCGCGCCCCGCGCGCGCCGCCCCGCGAGCCGCCCGTGAGCCAGGGAGGGAACCCGCTTGACGCCCGCACAACTGCTCGACAAAGCCTTGATCATCAAGGAGTTGAGACGGCTCGCCGCCCTGCCCGCGCTGGAGCCGCGCGGTGCCGAACTGACGGCCCTGCACCGGGACATGGGCTCGATGACCCGGCTCGACAGCTGGGCGGAGGTCGACCTCGTACAGACGTACGTACGACCGGAGAGCGTACGGACACCCCCCGAACAGAGTTCCGGGCGCCGCGACCGGCTGCTTGAGGCGGTCCTCGGGGTGCTCGTCTTCATCCCGCTCCTGGTCACCTGGTTCGGCCTGCGGGAGGCCGTGCGGGCCTACAGCGAGCTGGCCGCCGAGGACTCGAAGAAGGTGACGCGCCCCTTCCTCCAGCTGTGGCAGACGGGCTTCGGCGGGCATCTGTCGCCGCTGGGCCGGTTCGAGAACGTGGCGCTGATGGCCGTGCTCCTGATCGCCCTGCTCGTGGCGCTCTCGGTGTGGCACGCGCGCGTGCGGGTGCGCTCCGAGCGCGACGACGAGGCGCGGGAGGCGGAGCGGGAGCGGCTGCTCGCCGAGCTGGCGTCGGTACTCACCCGTACGCAGATGCTGCTCGCGCCGTACCGCAGCGCGTCGCCCATGCAGTTCATCGCGGAGCTGAGGGAGGCCGCCAAGGAGATGCGTGACGTGTCGGCGAAGGCGGAGCGGAGCCACAAGGCGCTCAGCGGGGCCACGGCCTCCGTGGGCCAGGCGACGGACGCCCTGAAGAGCGCGGCGCTCTCCCTCACCAAGGAGGTGCCGAAGCTCGGCGCCGCCGCCGACCGCATCAACACCACCCTGCGCGACGGCACCGCGGCGACCGCGAAGGCGGGCCAGGCCAACGCGCTCGCGGCCCGCGGGATCGCCGACCACGTCAAGGCGGCGGGCGACACGGTCGAGGCCTCCCTGAAGGCGCTGGTCACCGCGCAGCAGACGCTCGTCACGAAGTCCGAGTCGGTGGCGAAGGCGACCGAACTGGCCTCGCGGGCCCTGGTGTCGAGCACCGGCCGCACGGGCGACGCGGTGGACGGCATGCGCGAGGCCACGGAGCGGTGGGACGCGGCGGCCGCCCACTGGCAGGACGCGGCGGCCCGCCTCGACGCCCGCATGGACACGCTGGCGGCCGCCCTGCCCTCCCTGTCGGCGTGGGGCGGCACATACGGTTCCGGCGGCACGGGCGGCGCGTACGGGTCCGGTGGCACGGGCGGCGCGTACGGGTCCGGTGGCGCGGGCGGCCCGCGTGGCGGGGGCGGCCTGAGTGGCGCGGTCGGCACGGGCGGCACCGGGGGCGCGTACGGCACCGGTGGCACGGGCGGTCTGAGTGGCGCGGGCGGCACGGGCGGTGGCTCCTTTCAGGCGAACGGTGGTGCCGCCAACGGGCACGCCGCCGAAGGCGGTTCCTCCGTGCCCGCGCAGTCCCTGCCCGCGCGGCCTCCGGTGGGCCCCGCGG
>NZ_WMBF01000082.1:0-19714 GCF_019400875.1 Streptomyces anatolicus
AGGCTCCCAGTAGACGACTGGGTTGATAGGCCAGATCTGGAAGCCCGGTAACGGGTGGAGGTGACTGGTACTAATAGGCCGAGGGCTTGTCCTCAGTTGCTCGCGTCCACTGTGTTGGTTCTGAAACCACGAACAACCCCGTCATGCCACATGGCGGTGCGGTTGTCAGTTTCATAGTGTTTCGGTGGTCATAGCGTGAGGGAAACGCCCGGTTACATTCCGAACCCGGAAGCTAAGCCTCATAGCGCCGATGGTACTGCAGGGGGGACCCTGTGGGAGAGTAGGACGCCGCCGAACTAATTTTGAATGGGAAACCCCCGCACCTTTCGGTGCGGGGGTTTTCTGCGTTCCGGGGCCAAGTGTTGTACGTCCGTATTCTTTGGCCCCGCACCTGGCCGGTACCGTGACGGGCATGAGCGGGCGCGCGCAGCTGATGTGGGACGAGGCGGTAACGGGTTATGACTTCGGCCCGGGGCACCCCATGGACCCGGTCAGGCTCGGGCTGACCCGGAGCCTTGTCGGTGCCTTCGGGCTCGACCGGGGGATGGACGTGGTCGCGGCCAAGCGGGCCGGCGACTCGACGCTGCGGCTCGTGCACCGCGAGGACTATGTGGCGGCGGTCAGGGCGGCCTCCTCGGACCCCGCATCCGCGCGCGGGGAGTACGGCCTCGGGACGGAGGACGACCCGGCCTTCGCCGGCATGCACGAGGTGTCGGCGCTGATCGCCGGGCAGTCCGTCGGGGCCGCGGAGGCGGTGTGGCGCGGTGAGGCGCTGCACGCGGTGAACTTCGCGGGCGGGCTGCACCACGCCATGCCCGGCGGCGCCTCCGGCTTCTGCATCTACAACGACGCGGCGCTGGCGATCGCGCGCCTGCTGGAGCTGGGCGCCGAGCGGGTCGCCTATGTGGATGTCGACGTGCACCACGGCGACGGGGTGCAGGCCGCGTTCTGGGACGACCCCCGGGTGCTGACGATCTCCCTGCACGAGCACCCCCGGACGCTCTTCCCGCAGACCGGATGGCCCGAGGAGACGGGCGCGGCGGGCGACGCCGAGGGCTCCGCGGTCAATGTCGCGCTGCCGGCCGGGACCGGGGACGCGGGCTGGGTGCGGGCCTTCCACGCCGTGGTGCCCGAGCTGCTCGCGGAGTTCCGCCCGCAGGTGCTCGTGACGCAGCACGGCGCCGACACGCACTTCGAGGACCCCCTCGCACACCTCGCCGTCTCCCTGGACGCTCAGCGGGCCGTACAGGTCGCCTGCCACGAGCTGGCCCACGAGCACGCCGAGGGGCGGTGGGTCGCCCTGGGAGGCGGGGGATACGCCGTGGTGGATGTGGTGCCGAGGTCCTGGACGCATCTCGTGGCCATCGCCGCGGGGCGCCCGGTCGAGCCCGAGGCCCCGGTCCCCGAGGAGTGGCGGCAGGAAGTGTTCACACGTACCCGGCAGTTGGCGCCCGGGCGGATGACGGATGGGCGCTGGCCCGTCCAGTGGCAGGGATGGGAGTCGGGGTACGACCCCGCCGACCGGCTCGACCAGGCCGTCCTCGCGGCCCGGCGCGCCGCGTTCCCGCTGCGGGGGCTGCTGGCGTAACGGCATATGCGCCCGCATTGTGCCCCTGTTAGCCCAACTGTGGGGGTTTTTCGGGGTTTTGACAACCCGTCGTCCGGCGATGCGCCAGCATCGGACCGTGTTGACCACCGGCGCCCTGCGTGCGCACCTCTTGGCGGCTCGGCTGGCCGGGCCCGTGGCCACCTCCCGGGAAGAGAGCCTGCGCAGTTACCGGCTCTTCGCGGCACGGGATCCGCGGCTGCTGCTCGGGCTCGACCCCGAGTGGGGCTGGGGATGCGCGGATCTGCTGCGGCTGATGGCGGACAAGTGCGGGGTCTCCGCGGATCCACGGCACACCACGGGGGCCGATGTCATCGACCCGGAGCGGACGTTGAAGGCGCTCGACGCCTTCGCCGACCGGCTCTCGGAGGCGGCACGGCGGCGGCTGCCGGTACTCTTCGGAACCGGCCACCCCCATCGACTGCTGGGCTTCTACGCCGCGTTGGCGGACGCTTTGTCGGCGGCCGGATGCACCGTACTCACCCCTGCGCAGGGCAGCAGTGTCGACATAACGACCCGGTTCGGCCTACGCACGTACAACCTTGACTACGCACAAGGCGTCGCGCTGGTGCGCGAACCCGGCGTGCGTTCCACCGGGAGTGCGACCGGCGCACACACCCATTCACCGCTCCCGGTTCGGGCCGTTCTGGATGCCGCGGCACAGGCCGGCGGACCGCTTCCCGAGTTGGTCGTCGGAGACCACGGATGGGTCTGCGGAGCAGGTCAGCTGGGGTTTGAGGCGATCGGTCTGGCGGATACGGATGATCCCGCGCTGTTCGTCGGAGAGGCCGAGGGGCGGGTGTCCGTCGTCGTTCCGCTTGATGACGCTGTGCGGTCTGATTACTACCGACCGCTTACTCGCTATGTACTCAATCGAGCGTGTCTGTCACAGTAGGCGGCCGATGGCTGCTCCTCTTCCCCACTCGCATCATCCGCCCCTAGTCTGGGGAGTGAGCGCGCAGCGACGAAGAGTCACCGGAAGGGGAAGCCGGTGCCCGTCATGTGCGGAAGGTTCAGGTGGGGTGTCATGGCTGAGAACCAGAGGCCGCTGAACGAGGTTCAGTTCCTGACCGTGGCGGAAGTCGCCTCGGTGATGCGAGTGTCCAAGATGACCGTGTACCGCTTGGTGCACAGCGGTCATCTGCCCGCCATTCGGGTCGGAAGGTCCTTCCGGGTTCCCGAGCAGGCGGTTCATGAGTATCTCCGCGAGTCATATGTGGGGGTGGAGGCCGGCTGAGGGCAGGGGCTCTCGGGCCCCTCGCCGCAGGGTCCGCGTGGATCCTTTGGCCCTCGATTACGCCCTTCACGCGGGGGCGGGTAGGCTAGGCCGACGTAGGTCGTGTGGGCCCAGTCTGCTGCCCCGCACCGAGTGAAGAGAAGTGAGCGAGGGTAGTCGTGGGCTCTGTTATCAAGAAGCGGCGTAAGCGGATGGCCAAGAAGAAGCACCGCAAGCTGCTGAAGCGCACTCGCGTTCAGCGTCGCAACAAGAAGTAGGCGATCGCTGCACAGCGGGTTTCGAAGCCCTCCCACCACCCGGTGGGAGGGCTTCGGCATGTTTGGGGCACCTGGGCGCGGTACTTGAGGGGCGGGAGCTTGGTCCGTACGTACCCCTGTGGCCGTCGTCACTTCCCGCAGCGCGCGGTCATCACAGCGCGACACCGACCCGCTAGCGTGGGCCCGGACACAGTCTGCGGTGTGCGGCGAGGGTTGGGGAAAGGCAGGCGCTGATCTTGGGCAAGGTCGTGCTCGTGACCGGAGTGGCCCGGCAGCTGGGCGGACGGTTCGTCCGGCGCGTCCAGCGAGATCCCGAGGTCGACCGGGTGATCGCCGTCGACGCGATCCCGCCCGAGCACCATCTCGGCGGCGCCGACTTCGTCCAGGCCGACATCCGGCAGCCCGCGATCGCCAAGGTGCTCGCCGAGTACGGCGTGGACACGGTCGTCCACATGGACGTGACGGCGACCGCGCTCGGCAGGGCCGGCCGGGGCTCGGTCAAGGAGACCAACGTCATCGGCACCATGCAGCTGCTCGGCGCCTGCCAGAAGTCGGCGACCGTGAAGCGGCTCGTGGTGAAGTCCAGTACGAGCGTGTACGGCTCCGCGCCCAGGGACCCCGCGGTCTTCACCGAGACGACGCCGCCGAAGTCGCTGCCCAGTGGCGGCTTCGCCAAGGACACCGTCGAGGTCGAGGGCTATGTGCGCGGCTTCGCGCGGCGCCGCCCGGATGTGGCGGTGTGCGTCCTGCGCTTCGCGAACATCCTGGGTCCTGCGGCGGAGTCCCCGCTCGCCGAGTACTTCTCGCTGCCCGTCCTGCCGACCGTCTTCGGCTACGACCCGCGCCTGCAGTTCGTCCACGAGGACGATGCGGTCGAGGTGCTGCGCCTCGGCTCGCACGAACCGCGGCGCGGGACGCTCAACAGCGGCACCTTCAACATCGCGGGCGACGGCCAGCTGCTGCTCTCGCAGTGCTCGCGGCGGCTCGGCCGCCCCACCGTGCCGGTGCTGCTCCCGGCCGTCACCTGGGTCGGCTCGGCGCTGCGCACGCTCGGCGTGACGGACTTCTCGCCGGAGCAGATCCGGCTGCTCACCCACGGCAGGGTCGTGGCCACCCGGCAGATGCGCGAGACACTGGGCTTCAGGCCCAAGTACACGACCGCGGAGACCTTCGCGGACTTCGTACGCAGCCGGGGTCCCGGCCTGCTGCCGCCAGGTGCCCTCGCGGGGGCCGTGGACAGGATCGCCGCGCTGCCCCTCGCGGGTGGCAACCGATGCGCCAACTGAGGAGAGCGTCAACGATGGCGGACGCCAAGGTCATTCCGTTCGACGACGACCGTTCGCGCGCGGGTGCGCAGCGCGCACCGCGCCGCAGGCCTGCGCCCCGGCGCGCGGGTGATCCCGCGCCCGTGAGCGAGGTCAAGGCGCTGCCGGGCCAGCAGGCCCACGAGGAGCCGCCGCCCCCGCGCCCGGAACCCGAGGACCGGCCTCAGAAGGCGCGCGGCGGCGACTGGGACCGGCGGATCGCGGGCGGCCTGGCCTTCCTCCGGCGGCGGCTCACCGGTGAGTACGAGGTCGACGACTTCGGTTACGACGAGGAGCTGACCGACCAGGTCCTGATGTCGCTGCTCCGCCCCGTCTACGAGAAGTACTTCCGGGTGGAGGTGAAGGGCGTCGAGAACATCCCCGCCGACGGCGGGGCGCTGATCGTCGCCAACCACTCGGGGACGCTGCCGCTGGACGGCCTGATGATGCAGGTCGCGGTGCACGACAACCACCCGCAGGGCCGCCATCTGCGGCTGCTCGCCGCCGACCTCGTCTTCATGCTGCCGGTCATCAACGAACTGGCCCGCAAGGCCGGCCACACGCTGGCCTGCGCGGAGGACGCGGAGCGGCTCCTGGAGCGCGGCGAGCTGGTCGGGGTGATGCCGGAGGGCTTCAAGGGCATCGGGAAGCCGTTCAGCGAGCGCTACAAGCTCCAGCGCTTCGGCCGGGGCGGCTTCGTCTCGACGGCGCTGCGCACGGGCTCGCCGATCGTGCCGTGCTCGATCGTCGGGGCGGAGGAGATCTACCCCATGATCGGCAACGCGAGGACGCTCGCCCGCATCCTCGGCTTCCCGTACTTCCCCATCACGCCTACGTTCCCGCTGCTCGGCCCGTTGGGCGCGGTGCCGTTGCCGACGAAGTGGACGATCCAGTTCGGCGAGCCGATCCCGACGGACGGCTATCCGCCGGAGGCGGCGGAGGACCCGATGCTGATGTTCAACCTGACGGACCAGGTGCGGGAACAGATCCAGCATTCGCTGTACAAGCTGTTGGTGCAGCGGCGGTCGGTGTTCTTCTGACCACGGGTACGTACGCCATTGGGGGCGCTCTCCGAGGAGGGCGCCCCCAATGACGTACTGAAGAGGGTTACTTCGCGTCCCCCTCGTCGATGCCCAGCTCCGGGAGCAGGCCGGGCAGGATCGGGGGCAGGGTGACGTCCGGCTTGGCGGAGGGGCGGTCCTTGCCCGGTTTGGGCTTGCCTGCCGACGGGGGCTGCGTGGTCTTCTCGTCCGGTGGGTCGAGGAGACCGCCCACGCTGCCGCCCAGCACGTCGTCGCCCTGGCTGTGCGGTGAGGAGGGTCTGGGCTTGCCGGAGTCGCCCGGGTCGCCGCGGTGTCCGCCGCCGCTGCCCGAGGGGGCGGAGGGGCGTCCGTCCGTGCCCTCGGAGCCGCTGGGGCGCTGGGGGGACCGGCCGGAGGGGCCGCCCTTCTCGGGGGCGCGGGGCAGCAGTGCGCGCAGGGGTTCGACCTCTTCGTCCATGGCGTCGAAGACGGAGTCCACCTGGGCGCCCACGTCCCCCAGCTGGACCGGCAGGCGGTCCTGGAGGTCGCTCCAGCTCTCCCGGTGCGACCGGGAGAACGCGGAGAGCGCCTGGATGGGGCCGAGTGAGCCGTCGCGCTCATACGCCTCGAGGAGCAGGCGGTGGCCTTCGGTGGCGTCGTGCCGCATGCCGGAGAGGGCACGCCTGACCTCGCCGAGCGACTCGTGGTCGAGCGTGCCCGAGCGGCCGCGCTCCATCAGCCTGCGGGCCTCGTTCAGCCGGGTGGAGGCCTGGTCGAGGTAGAGCCGGCCGCGGTCGACGTCGCCGTCGGCCATGCCCAGCTTGAGGTCCTCCATGCCGCGCTTGAGGCCGTACAGCGAGTCGCCCGGCAGGGCGTCCGAGCTGGCGGCCGCGACTCCGCCGAAGGCGCCGGCCGCGACGCCGACGGTGAGGCCGCCGGCGGCGATGCCCTTGGAGAGGCGGGAGCGGGGCCGCAGCTTGTGCAGCGGGCCCGCTCGGTGGGCGCCCTTGCGGGAGCGCTGTTCGGGCACCGAGGCGCCGGCGCCGCCCTCCAGGAACATGGCTTCCATCGCGGCCACGAGCTGGGCGCGCTGGACGACCTTGACCTCGGGGTCGAGGACGGGTTTGGGCAGCGCGTCGAGACCGTCCGCGAGGGCCAGCATGCGGCCCTGCTCGGTGGGCTCGGCGCGGGCCACGGTGGTTTCGGGGGACTCCACGGACGCGGCCGCGGGCGCGGTGGGCGCGGAGTCCTCGGACTGCTCGGACTGCTCGGCCGCCGGGTCCTGGTCGGAATGCTCCTCCAGGGCCTGGGCGAAGGCGTTCGCCCGCCGGTGGGCCGATACGTTCGCGATCACTGGCGGCACCTCCTCTCGTCATGACGGTCGACTCCCCAGGGGGTCCTGAGGGTTGCTTGTCCTGAACGCTTCCACACGATCGAGTGAGCGTAGGCGATCAGGGGGCAACCACAGGGAGCCTGCATCCCGCACAACGAGCGTCGCGGCACTTGGGTTACGGACGGCGGATGATCGGACCGCGAAGAATCGACGAAGGGCCGTGGCGGCCATCTGGCCGCCACGGATGGTGAGTTGGGCGATACGGACGGTGAGCGGGCGCGCCGGGGTCAGCGCGCGTCGTCCGGCAGGAGGCGGGCGAGGGTGCGCACCGCGCGGTACTGGAGCGTTTTGATCGCGCCCTCGTTCTTGCCCATGACGCGCGCGGTCTCGGCCACGGAGAGGCCCTGGAGGAAGCGCAGGGTCACGCACTCCTGCTGCTGGGGGTTGAGGCGGCGGACGGCTTCGAGCAGCGCCGCGTTCGAAAGGGACTCCAGGACGGAGTCCTCGGGGCTGCGCTCGACCTCGTTGGCGTCGAGCATTTCGCCGGTGGTCACTTCGAGGCGGAAACGGCTCGATTTGAAGTGATCGGCGACCAGGTTGCGAGCGATCGTGACCAGCCAGGCGCCGAAGTCGCGGCCCTGCCAGGTGAAGGTCCCGATACGGCGCAGGGCGCGCAGAAAGGTCTCGCTCGTGAGGTCCTCGGCGGTCGCCTTGCCGCCGACGCGGTAGTAGATGTAGCGGTAGACCGTGTCGCTGTACTGGTCGTAGAGGCGGCCGAAGGCGTCGGACTCGCCGGCCTGGGCGCGCTCGACCAGCTCCATCATGCGGGCGCTGTCGCTGTCCGCGGCGGGACGGCGGGGGGTGGGCGTTGAGGTGGCGGCAGCGGCGCCGGAACGGGCCCGTCTGTTGACTGCCGCACCGCCGTCCGCCAGGGCATAGCACGGCCCGGCGGGTGCGGGGACGGCGAGGGCGGGGACGGCCGGGACGGCATACGCGGTGGGGACGAAGCCGCGCAAGCGGTCGATGACCGTTGCGCGCAGCGTAGCCAGGCCCGAGGCGTCAACCCCGACGTGTGGGTACACGGGACTCCCAGAGGCAGAGCTTCCATCACGTGCAGTACGGAACCGTTCACTCGTCGTAGCGACGCGCGGGGTCCGTCATGCGTTTCAGGAGAATAACGCTTCGTACAGGCAGCGCTACACCCAGTTGCTCAAATCATCGATTACGTCGCTTCTGTAACCGATTGGAAGCGCTTCAAGTACCGGAGAGTGACCGCTTGTTGATCAGAATGGTTCACATTCCGTCGCCACGTGGGGCGTGTTGTGGCCGAGTGCAACCACCGTGACTGGCCGGAGACAGGGCGGGGTAGAACCGGGGGAATGCGCGGTGACCGGCGCCGTTGGGGGCGCGGGCCGGTGACGGCCGGTCAGTGGCGGCGGCGGTGCAGGGCGATCGCGGCGGCGGTGCCGCCCGCGAGCGCGCCGACGCCGGCCGCGGCGGGGATGCCGACCTTGGCGGCCTTGCGGCCGGTGCGGTAGTCGCGCAGCCGCCAGTCCCGCTCGCGTGCGTAGGTGCGCAGCTTGGCGTCGGGGTTGATCGCGTACGGGTGTCCGACGAGCGAGAGCATCGGGATGTCGTTGTGCGAGTCGCTGTACGCGGCGCAGCGGGCGAGGTCCAGGCCCTCGGCGGCGGCCAGGGCGCGCACGGCCTCGGCCTTGGCGGGGCCGTGCAGCGGCTCGCCGACGAGCTTGCCGGTGTAGACGCCGTCGATCGACTCGGCGACGGTGCCGAGGGCGCCGGTCAGGCCGAGGCGGCGGGCGATGACCGTGGCGATCTCCACGGGGGCGGCGGTGACCAGCCAGACCTTCTGGCCCGCGTCGAGGTGGGCCTGGGCCAGGGCGCGGGTGCCCGGCCAGATGCGCTCGGCCATGTACTCGTCGTAGATCTCCTCGCCGATGGTCATCAGCTCGGTGACGCGGTGGCCCTTGACGATGGAGAGGGCGCTGTCGCGGGCGTCCTGCATGTGCTCGGGGTCCTCGACGCCCGCCAGCCTGAACCACGCCTGCTGCCAGGCGAATCGGAACAGTTCCTGGCGCTCGAAGAACTTCCGCTTGTACAGGCCGCGGCCGAAGTGGAAGATCGCGGCGCCCTGCATCACGGTGTTGTCGAGGTCGAAGAAGGCGGCGGCGGCCACGTCGCCGACGACGGGGAACGCCGGTTCCGCCGGACCCTGCCCCGGCGTGCTCCGCCCGGTCAGTTCCTCCAGCTCCTGGGAGGACTTGCGGGCGGCCTCGGCCGAGGCCTCGCCTGCCAACACGCTCCGCGCCGTGGCGGAGCGCCTACGGGGGGTGAGCCATCCGAGAGCGGCCATGCCGTGAGCATAGCTAGTTCGTTCGGTGGTTCCGGAGTCGGCGGGATGCGCCCTTGTGAACTCTTCGCGACCGAGCCGTTAAACGGCGCGGGCCCGGTGCCGCCGCCGGGCGCGTCGGCGGGGCGAGAATGGGGGCATGAGCCCGATTTTTCGTCGTACGCAGAAGAAGAACCCGGCGGAGCGCACGGTCACCTTGATCGGGAAGCCGGGCTGTCATCTGTGTGATGACGCACAGCTGGTGATCGAGAAGGTCTGCGGGGAGTTGGGGGCCGCATGGGAGAAGAAGGACATCACGCAGGACGAGGAGCTGCACCGGGCCTACTGGGAGCAGATCCCGGTGGTCCTGGTGGACGGGGAGCAGCACACCTTCTGGCGGGTGGACGAGGCCCGGCTGCGGCGTGAGCTGGCCGACTGAGCGGCCGAGGTTACTGACTGGGTAGTCCAAACTGGGCGCCAAGTCGTTTACGCTTTGGGGCGGTTTTGGTCTCGGGGGCGATGATCGTGAGGAGAGTGTGCGGTTTTGCCCCCATCCAGTGAGCAACGATGTCGCCCGTGTGCCGGTTCCACGATCGTGCGCCGGGGGCGCGTGACCCCGGTCACGTTGGCCGGGCAAATCGGACACAATCTTTGTGCACGCGTTCACAAAGACATAGCCTGCTGTCGACGGGGCGGTCTGGGGACGTGTGACCGCCTGCAGCCCCGCTCTACCCGCAGGAGCACCGTGGCAACTGGCCGAACTCACCGACCGGCGACCCGCAGCCGAGGGATTCCCGAGGCCACCGTCGCCAGGCTTCCGCTGTACCTCCGAGCCCTCACCGCACTGTCGGAGCGCTCGGTGCCCACGGTCTCCTCCGAGGAGCTTGCGGCCGCCGCGGGGGTCAACTCCGCGAAGCTGCGCAAGGACTTCTCGTACCTCGGTTCGTACGGGACGCGAGGCGTGGGCTACGACGTCGAGTATCTCGTCTACCAGATCTCCCGTGAGCTGGGCCTGACGCAGGATTGGCCGGTTGTCATCGTCGGCATCGGCAACCTCGGCGCCGCGCTGGCCAACTACGGCGGCTTCGCCTCGCGTGGCTTCCGGGTCGCCGCGCTGATCGACGCCGATCCGGCAATGGCCGGAAAGCCCGTCGCCGGGATGCCCGTGCAGCACACCGACGAGCTCGAGAAGATCATCGAGGACAACGGCGTCTCCATCGGCGTCATCGCCACCCCGGCCGGGGCGGCCCAGCAGGTCTGCGAGCGGCTCGTCGCCGCCGGTGTGACCTCCATCCTGAACTTCGCGCCGACCGTCCTCTCCGTGCCGGACGGTGTCGACGTACGCAAGGTCGATCTCTCCATCGAGCTGCAGATCCTCGCCTTCCACGAGCAGCGCAAGGCCGGCGAGGAGGCCGCCGCGGACGGTGTCGTGCCGCCCGTCGCCGCCAAGCCGCACCGCAAGGGACCCGACGGGGACGTCCCCGCCGTGATGCCGGCATGAGTCTCCTGGTCGTAGGGCTGAGCCATCGCAGCGCTCCGGTGAGCGTCCTGGAGCGGGCCGCGCTGCCCGCGGACACGCAGGCCAAGCTGTTGCAGGACTCGGTGGCCGCCGAGCCCGCCGCCGAGGCCGCCGTGCTCGCCACGTGCAACCGCATCGAGCTGTACGCGGACGTCGACAAGTTCCACGCGGGTGTCGCCGAGCTTTCGACGCTGCTCGCGCAGCACAGCGGCGTGGGCCTGGAGGAGCTGACTCCTTATCTGTACGTCCACTACGAGGACCGGGCCGTCCACCACCTCTTCTCGGTGGCGTGCGGTCTCGACTCGATGGTCGTCGGCGAGGGGCAGATCCTCGGGCAGATCAAGGACGCCCTCGCGCGTGCGCAGGAGCTGCACACCGCGGGCCGTCTCCTCAACGACCTGTTCCAGCAGGCCCTCAGGGTCGGCAAGCGCGCGCACTCCGAGACCGGCATCGACCGCGCCGGGCAGTCCCTGGTCACCTTCGGCCTCGAACAGCTCGCCGTGCGCGAGCCGGTCGAGACCTGGGCCAAGGGCAAGCGCGCCCTGGTGATCGGCGCGGGCTCCATGTCCTCGCTCGCCGCGGCGACGCTCGCGCGGGCCGGGGTCGAGGAGATCGTCGTCGCCAACCGCACGCTGGAGCGCGCCGAGCGGCTCGCCGCCATCCTGGGCGAGGGCGGCGCGGGCGTGAGCGCGCGTGCCGTGCCGATGGACCAGGTGGCCCACGAACTGACACGTGCAGATGTGGCGGTGTCCTGCACGGGCGCCACCGGTCTGGTGCTGACGGCCGAGGCGGTCACCGCCGCCGTCGAGGGGCGCGTGCCCGCGGGCAGCTGGACCGGTGACGTACCGGCACAGGCCAGGAGCGGATCGGGCGGGCAGGCCGCGCAGCCGACCGTCGCCGACGAGGGCTGCCCCGTCGACCTGGCAGCCCCGCGCGGCTTCTCCGTCGCCGGTGAGGCCGCCGTCGCCGGGATGGACGCCGCCTCCCTGGAGCAGCACGCCGCCTGGGTCGACAACGCCCCGGCCGAGCGGCGCGAGGAGAAGGCCGACCCGCGGGCCGAGGCCGACGCCATCGCCGCGCTGGTGGCGGCCGCGCGCGTCTCGGGCCGGCTGCCGGAGCGGCGCAGGCCCCTCTCGTCCGCGAGCGCGGCCCGCCCGGCCGTGCTCGCCCTGCTCGACCTCGCCATGCCCCGCGACATCGACGCCGCCGTGCACCGCGTCCTCGGCGTACGGCTCGTGGACATCGAGTCGCTTGCCGAGGCCTCCGCCGACGCCCCGATGGCCGCCGACGTCGAGCAGGTGCGCGGCATCGTCTCCGACGAGGTCGCCGCCTTCGGTGCCGCACAGCGCGCCGCGCACATCACGCCGACCGTGGTCGCCCTGCGCACCATGGCCGCCGATGTGGTGGCGAGCGAGATCGCGCGGCTCGACGGACGGCTGCCGGGCCTCGCGGACAAGCAGCGCGCGGAGATCACCCAGACGGTGCGCCGCGTGGTGGACAAGCTGCTGCACGCGCCGACGGTGCGGGTCAAGCAGCTGGCCGGCGAGCCGGGCGGCGCCGGGTACGCGGACGCGCTGCGCACGCTCTTCGACCTCGACCCGCAGACGGTCGCGTCGGTCAGCAGGGCCGACCACCTGAGCGCGGAGCAGCCGAGTGCCGATCACTTGAACCCCGACCACTCGAACAACGAGAACGACGACCCGAATAGAGGCCGGGCATGACCGAGAGGGCTCTGAGGCTCGGGACCAGGCGCAGCAAGCTGGCCATGGCCCAGTCGGGCCAAGTGGCAGAGAAGGTACGGCAGTTGACCGGCCGCCCCGTCGAACTCGTGGAGATCACGACGTACGGCGACACCTCGCGCGAGCACCTGGCGCAGATCGGCGGCACCGGCGTCTTCGTCGCCGCCCTGCGCGAGGCGCTGGTGAAGGGCGAGGTCGACCTCGCCGTGCACTCGCTCAAGGACCTGCCCACCGCGCAGCCCGCGGAGCTGGTCCTGGCCGCCGTGCCGGAGCGCGAGGACCCCCGCGACGTCCTGATCGCGCGCGACGGGCTGACCTTCGCCGAGCTGCCCGACGGCGCTCGCGTGGGCACCGGCTCGCCGCGCCGGATGGCGCAGCTGAACGCGTATGCGCGCAGCCACGGCATGACCATCGAGACCGTGCCGATCCGCGGGAACATCGACACCCGCGTCGGATACGTGCACAACGGAGAGCTGGACGCCGTCGTGCTCGCCGCCGCCGGACTGAGCCGCATCGGCCGGACCGACGAGGTGACCGACTTCCTGTCGGTCGACACCGTTCTGCCCGCCCCCGGCCAGGGGGCACTGGCGATCGAGTGTGCCGCGCACAACGCGTCACTCGCCGCCGCGCTCGCCGAGCTCGACGACCCGTACACCCGGGCCGCCGTCACCGCCGAGCGGTCCCTGCTCGCCGCCCTGGAAGCCGGTTGCAGCGCACCTGTGGGTGCGTTGGCCGACCTCCTGGCCGACGGGCAGATTGTCAAGGAAATGCGCCTGCGCGGCGTCGTCGGCACGACCGACGGCTCGACGCTGGTGCAGCTGTCCACCACCGGTCCCGTGCCCGAGACGGAGACCCAAGCCATGGCGCTGGGCCGCGAACTCGCGGTCGAGATGCTCGCCAAGGGCGCGGCCGGTCTGATGGGGGAGCGAGCACTTTGAGCCCCACCTCGAACCTTCCCGGCATTCCCGCACACGGGCACGTCACCTTCCTCGGTGCCGGACCCGGAGATCCGGGACTGCTGACCCTTCGCGCCGTCGAGGCGCTGGCCCGAGCGGATGTGCTGATCGCCGAGCCGGATGTGCTCGATGTCGTCCGTGTGCATGCCAAGGGAGGTGTGGACACACCCCTGCCGCCGGCGGCTGACGACACGTCAGCGACCGCGGACACGGCGACGATCCGAGTCGCCACCAATCTTGTCATGGAGGCCGCGAGGAGCGGCAAGCGGGTCGTGCGCGCGGTCAGCGGCGACCCCGGCCTCGACACGGACGCGGCCGAGGAGATGCTCGCCTGCGCCGCCGAGGGCGTCTCCTTCGAGGTCGTGCCGGGCATCGCGGCCGCGGTCGGTGTGCCCGCGTACGCCGGTGTGCCGCTGCGGGACGCGCAGGGCGCGGACGTCCGGTTCGTCGACGCCCGCACGGCCTCCGACCGCTGCTGGAGCGAGGTCGGCGCGTCCGACGGCACCGCGGTGGTCTCCACGTCGCTCGACTCCGTCGCGGCGGCCGCGGGCGAGCTGGTGGCCGCGGGCCGCAAGCCGGACACCCCGATGACGGTGACCGTCGCCGGTACGACGACGCGCCAGCGCACCTGGAACGCGACGCTCGGCACCATCGCGCAGGTGCTCAAGCAGGCGAAGGTGCTGCCCTCGCCCGACGGGGGGCAGCCCGTCATAGCCGTGGTCGGCGAGCGCTCCGCCGCCGCCCGGCGCGAGCAGCTGTCGTGGTTCGAGTCGAAGCCCCTCTTCGGCTGGCGCGTGCTCGTGCCGCGTACGAAGGAGCAGGCGGCCTCGCTCTCCGACCAGCTGCGCTCCTACGGCGCGGTGCCGCACGAGGTGCCGACCATCGCGGTCGAGCCGCCGCGCACGCCCCAGCAGATGGAGCGCGCGGTCAAGGGCCTGGTCACCGGGCGGTACGAGTGGATCGCCTTCACGTCGGTCAACGCGGTGAAGGCGGTGCGGGAGAAGTTCGAGGAGTACGGGCTCGACGCGCGTGCCTTCGCCGGGATCAAGGTCGCGGCCGTCGGTGAGCAGACCGCCGCCGCGCTGATCGCCTTCGGCGTCAAGCCCGACCTGGTGCCGAGCGGTGAGCAGTCGGCCGCGGGGCTCCTGGAGGACTGGCCGCCGTACGACCCGGTCTTCGACCCGATCGACCGCGTCTTCCTGCCGCGGGCCGACATCGCCACGGAGACGCTGGTCGCCGGTCTCATCGACCTGGGCTGGGAGGTCGACGACGTCACGGCCTACCGGACCGTGCGCGCCTCGCCGCCGCCGGCCGAGACACGGGAGGCCATCAAGGGCGGCGGTTTCGACGCCGTGCTCTTCACGTCCTCCTCGACCGTGCGCAACCTCGTGGGCATCGCGGGCAAGCCGCACAACGTGACCGTGATCGCCTGTATCGGTCCCGCCACCGCGAAGACCGCGGAGGAGCACGGGCTGCGGGTGGACGTGATGGCTCCGGAGCCCTCGGTCCTCAAGCTGGCCCAGGCGCTCGCCGACTTCGGTTCGCAGCGGCGGGCCGCGGCGCTCGACGCCGGGGATCCGGTGACGCGGCCGAGCGAGCGGCGGCCCGGTTCGCGCCGGCGACGCACCGCGCCGTAGGTTCTTGTGGGCGGGCCTTCGGGCCCGCCCACAACGACATCAGCAGCGAATCCAGGTGACGTCAGTGACGAAGTACGGATCTTTCCCAGGAGCGCGGCCGCGGCGGCTGCGGACGACTCCGGCCATGCGGCGCATGGTCGCCGAGACGCGGCTGCACCCGGCCGATCTGATCCTGCCCGCGTTCGTGCGCGAGGGGATCAGCGAGCCGGTGGCGATCAACTCCATGCCCGGCGTCTTCCAGCACACCCGCGACACCTTGAAGAAGGCGGCCGTCGAGGCGGTGGAGGCCGGGGTCTCCGGGATCATGCTCTTCGGCGTGCCGGAGGAGTCCAAGAAGGACGCCGCGGGGACGGTGGGCACCGAACCCGACGGGATCCTGCAGCTCGCTCTGCGGGACGTGCGCGCCGAGGTCGGTGACGACCTCATCGTCATGTCCGACCTGTGCCTGGACGAGTTCACCGACCACGGTCACTGCGGCGTCCTCGACGCCGAGGGGCGCGTCGACAACGACGCGACCCTTGAGCGGTACGCGGAGATGGCGCAGGTCCAGGCCGACGCGGGCGCCCATGTGGTGGGCCCGAGCGGCATGATGGACGGTCAGGTCGGTGTCGTACGCGACGCGTTGGACCAGTCGGGGCACGAGGACGTGTCGATCCTCGCGTACACCGTGAAGTACTCCTCGGCCTTCTTCGGCCCCTTCCGCGAGGCCGTCGGCTCGTCCCTCAAGGGCGACCGCAAGACCTACCAGCAGGACCCGGCCAACACCCGGGAGTCCCTGCGGGAACTGGCGCTCGACCTCGAAGAGGGCGCCGACATGGTGATGGTCAAGCCGGCCGGGCCCTACCTCGACATCCTCGCGAGGGTCGCCGACGCGGTGGACGTGCCGGTGGCGGCGTACCAGATCAGCGGTGAGTACGCGATGATCGAGGCCGCCGCCGAGCGGGGCTGGATCGACCGGGACAAGGCGATCATGGAGTCCCTTACGGGGATCAAGCGCGCGGGCGCGAACATGATCCTCACGTACTGGGCGACCGAGGTGGCGCGGCAGCTGTAGCGGGCCCTTGACCTGAAGTGCGGTTGAGGTCGCAGGGTGTGTGCACAGGGGCCCACGGAGGGCCTGTCCGAGGAGGACATGATGCACGCCGTTGTTCTGCATGAGTTCGGGCCCGCCGAGAATCTGCGATCCGCACCTGGCCCGACCCCGTCGCGGGGCCCGGCCAGGTGCGGATCGCCGTGCGGGCGGCCGGGGCGCACTTTGTGGAGACCGTGATGCGGGCCGGTGAGGCCTCGGACAAGGCGCCCCCGCTGCCGGAGCTGCCGTCCGTGTTCGGCGGCGAGGTCGCGGGCGTCGTCGACGCGGTCGGCCCCGGTGTCGACGCCGCATGGCTGGGCCGGTCCGTGGTGACCTCGCACGGGGCCCCCGGTGGGTACGCCGAACTCGCGGTCGCCGATGTCGCCGGGCTGCATGACGTGCCGGACGGCCTCGGCTTCGAGGAGGCGGTGACCATGGTGATGACCGGGGCCACCACCATGGGGCTGCTCGGGGTCGCTCGACTCCGCGCCGACGACGTGGTGTTGGTGACGTCCGCCGCCGGGGGCGTGGGGCGGCTCGTCGTGCAGTACGCGCACGCTCTCGGCGCGACGGTCGTGGGGGCGGCGGGCGGTCCCGGCAAGGTCGACGCGGTGCGGGCGCTGGGCGCCGATGTCGCCGTGGACTACAACCGGCCCGGGTGGGCCGACACCGTCCGCGAGCGGCTCGGGGGGCGTCCGGTGACCGCCGTCCTGGACGGGGTCGGGGGCGAGAAGGCCGCCGCCGCCTTCGAGTTGATCGGGCGGGGCGGGCGGTACGTCGTCATCGGCTGGGCCTCCAAGGAGGCGTTCGAGCCCGTGCCGGAGCTTCTTGCCGAGCGGGAAATCTCGTACGCCAATGCCCTCATGGAGCTGCTCGGACACCCCGAGGAGGCGCCCGCGCGCGAGCGGGAGGCTCTGGAGGCCGCGGCGAAGGGGGAGTTGGTGCCCTCCTGGCAGGCGTTCCCGCTGGCGCGGGCGGCGCAGGCGCATGCGGCGATGGAGCGGCGGGAGACGACGGGCAAGGTGGTCCTGGTCCCGTAGCCGGATGCCTGCCGGCCGTGCGCGGCGCCGGTCAGAAGGCCGGGACGGATCGCTCCAGGCGGCGCGTGCGGTAGCTGTCGGCGTCGAGGGTGATGATCTCCGCGTGGTGGGCGAGGCGGTCCACCGTCGCGGAGGCCATCGCGCTGTCGCCGAACACCTCGTCCCAGCGGCTCAGCGGACGGTTGCCGGTGACGATCAGCGAGGCCCGCTCGTAGCGGTGCGAGACGAGCTGGAAGAGCAGGTGAGCGACCTCGGAGTCGAAGGGCACGTAACCCACCTCGTCCACGACGAGCACGGGGTACGCGTCGAGCCGGGCCAGCTCCTCGCGCAGCCGCCCCGCCGCCTTGGCGTCCGCGAGCCGGGCGCCCCACTCGGCGGCGGTCGCGAACAGCACCTGGTGACCGGCCTGGCAGGCCCGTACGCCGAGGGCCACCGCCAGGTGCGTCTTGCCCGTGCCCGGCCCGCCGAGCAGCACCACGTTCGCCTTGCGGGTGACGAAGTCGACCTTGCCGAGCCGGGTGATCACCTGCGGTTCGGGGGCCCGCAGATGCCCCTCGTCGAACATCTCCAGGACCTTCCTCGCCGGGAACCCGGCGGCCTCGATGCGCTCCTCGGCCCCGTCCCCCGCCGACTCCGCCGTCTCCGGTCCCCTGTCGGCAGCATCGCCGTCCCGCTGGGCCGGGATCACCGCGGTGGGCACTCCCTCCTTCGCGGTGCGCGACCTGCTCTCGTGCGCCGCCATGGGCCCGGACATATAGGCGAGGATCGCCGCGGACGCGATGAACGCCATGTGGATGACCGTGCCCCACAGCAGGTCGTGCCGGGGCGTGTGGTGCACGTCGACGAACATCTGGAGCAGATGCACCGACGAGATGCCCACGATGGCGGTGGCCAGCTTCACCTTCAGCACGTTGGAGTTGACGTGTGACAGCCATTCGGGCTGGTCCCGGTGGCCTTGCAGACCGATCCGCGACACGAAGGTCTCGTACCCCCCGACGATCACCATGATCAGCAGATTGGCGATCATCACCACGTCGACGAGCTTGAGGACGGCGAGCATGACGTGCGTCTCGTCCGCGTGACCGCTGATGACGTGGTGGATGAGGTGCCACAACTCGTTGAAGAACTTGTATACGTAGACCCCCTGCGCGGCCACCAGGCCGAAGTACAGGGGCGCTTGGAGCCAACGGGTCGCGAAGAGGGCACACCCCATCGTGGTCATGTTCGGCGGGGGCGAGGCGGAGCGGGACACGAGACCTCCAACGGCCGGAAGGTTCGTCATTCTTGTGCGCCGCCGCCGACAATCTGAATTCGTGCCACCCGTTGGGGTTAATAGAAATCCAGTCGGACCGGTCCTCCTCGCCGGTCGTCCGGCCTCGTCCTCACTCCTTCTTGATCAGGGTGGCGAGGCGGGAGAGGCCGTCGGCGCCGTACCCCTCGGCGACCGAGCGGTCCAGGAGGGCCTGGAGCGGTTCGAACAGATCGCCGCTCAGGCCCTGCTGGGCGAAGGCGGCCAGGAAGTTGGGGAGTGCGGCCTGGTTGATCGCCAGGGACGACACGTCGGTGAGGTGCTGGCCGGAGTCCAGCGCCTCGGCCATGCCGGGCACCAGGCCGTCCGTCATCGCGTTGACCCAGTCCTTCAGGAGGGGCGCGAAGTCACGGGCCGGGACCCCTCCGGTGCCGATCAGGGCGTAGGCCTGGGCGACGCCCATCACCATGCCGTACATGCCGGTGAGCAGGGACAGGTCGTAGAGCGCGGCGGCGCCCGGGTCCTTGCCGACCCACTTGGTCTCCGCGAGCGCCGCCAGCGTGGGCCGGTGCGTCTCGTACGCCTCTTCGTCGGTGCCGCTGTACAGGATGTACGCGCCGGGGGTGGCGATCATCTGCGGTACGGCCATGATGCCGCCGTCGATGTACGTGATGCCGTGCTCGGCCGCCCAGTGCGCCAGCTCCCGCGCCTGCGCCGGGGTTCCGTTGGTGAGGTTCACGACGGTGCGGCCTGCGAGGGCGGTGGCCTCGGGCTCCAGGAGGGCGCGGACGCCGTCGTTGGTCGTCAGGCAGACGATGACGAGGGCGCTCGCCTCGATGGCCTCCGCTGCTGTCCCGGCCGGGGTGGCGCCCTGGGCGGTCAGGGGGCCCGTCTTGGCGGCGGTGCGGTTCCAGACGGTCGTCCGGTGGCCCGCCTTGAGCAGGGCGGCAGCGAGGGCACTGCCCATCAGGCCGAGGCCCAGGACGGATACGGACGCGGGGTGTTCGGTGCGGGTGGGCACGGGGGCTCCTTCGGAGGCGCTGCGGTGGGGATGCCTCCGAGCTTCGCGTGACCCTGCGGTTGGGACAAGTACCGACTAATTAGTGCGGTACTTACCTTTCGGTGAGTGAGCGGGGATGCGCGCGGTGCGCCGGTTGGCGGTCGGATGCGGAACCGTGCTGTGCTTAATCGCCGTCTGTGCCAGGGGCATTGGCTCGCCCGGCAGGTGGTGGGGAACGTGGGACGGAAGGGTGGAGGGTGTGCATGGCGTCTCTCGCGGAGCTGCTGCGGGGGCTCAAGGAGCGGTCCGGGCTCAGCTACGGGGTGCTGGCCAAGCGGCTCCATATGAGTACGTCCACCTTGCACCGGTACTGCAACGGCGACGCGGTGCCGGTGG
>NZ_WMBF01000753.1:0-1972 GCF_019400875.1 Streptomyces anatolicus
GTTCCTCGCTGGGGGTGCTTGGGGGGACTTACGTAGCGGCGGGGCTTTCGCGCGGCGGCTCAGCCCGTGGCAGGCCGCGGGAGTGGGAGGCGGGCGCAGTGGCGGCAGGCTCGGGCCGAGGGGGCCAGGGCCGCGTGGGAGGCGGCTGCCAGGGCTCCGGCGCAGGCGAGCAGCGGCCAGTTCGTGGCCAGGGCCGCTGCCGTGGCGAGCGCGAGGGTCGCCGCCGCCATCGCCCCGCTCGCGGTGGTGCCCGCCCAGGCGACCAGGAGGGGGAGCCGCTCCGGCGCGGGCAGGCGGCGGGCGAGGCTGCCGGTGGCGGCCAGGGTCACCGCCGCCAGCAGCGCGGCCACCGTCGCGACGAACGCCAGGTGGACGGCGAGGAGCTGGGGCGCGCGCGACACCTCCCACGCCAGGTCGTGCCCCGCGCTCCTCGCGAGGTACCAGCAGCCGATCAGGAAGGGGGCGGTCAGCGTGACCGCCCGCGCGGTCTGCCGGGCCTGGGCGACCGTCAGCTCCCGCTGGCAGCTGGGGACGAGTTCGCCGACGGACCCGAACTCCCGCACCGCACGCCGGGCGGCCTCCTCCTCGCCGAGGCCCGCGTCGGCGTACGCGGCGGCCGTGTCGGCGAGGCCGCCCCGTATCTCGTCGATCAGCCGGGACTTGGCCTTGGCGGGGCCGTGCAGAGCGGCGCCCAGGTCGGCCGCGTACTCCTGGAGGAGCCGGTCGATGGGGCTCATGTGGCGAGCCCGGGGCGCGCGCCGGGGTTGAGTACCGAGCCGATGGCGGCGGTGAACTCGTCCCACGCCGCCCGCTCACCGGCCAGGGTCGCCCGGCCCGCGTCCGTCAACTCGTAGCACCTGCGCCGCCGTTCACCCTCCGACTGCCAGCTGCTGCTGAGCAGGCCGAGCCGCTCAAGGCGGTTCAGCGCGGGGTAGATCGTGCCCGTACGCAGCTCAAGTGCGCCGCCGCTGCGGCGCTGCACCGCCGCGATGATCGCGTAGCCGTGCAGCGGGCCCTGTTCCAGCACGGCCAGCAGCAGTCCGTCGAGGTGTCCTCGTACCGCATCCGCCTTCATGGGTAGGCAGCCTACACAAAGGCTGCGTAGGCAGTGTATGTATTGGCAGCCAACATATTGAGGTTCGCTGCTCGCCATACGCCCCTGGAGGCCCCGCCATGACCAAGCTGCTTCTGTCCGTCCACGTCCTCGTGGCGATCCTCGCCGTCGGGTCGATCACCGTGGCCGCGTCGATGTTCCCGCGCCAGGCGCTGCGGGCGATCGGCGGCGAGGGGCCGGGGGTCACCGCGCTGCTGCACCGGGTCTGCCGCGGTTACGCGGTCGCCGGGATCGCCGTACCGGTGTTCGGGATCGCCACCGGGGCCCAGCTCGGCGTCCTCGGTGACGCGTGGCTGATCGTCTCGCTCGTCCTGACGGGGATCGCGGCGGCCCTCCTGGGGCTGGTGATCCTGCCGGGGCAGCGGAGTCTGCTGGCTCTGGCGGAGGAGTACGTTCCCTCGGGCGGCGCCGCCGAACGCACCGAGGACCCTCAGGCCGCCGCACGCCCCCTCGCCGCCCGCCTCGCCATGCTCACCGGGATCTTCAACGTCCTCTGGGCGGTGGTCGTCGTCCTGATGATCGTCCGCCCCGGCTCCACCACGGGAGCGTGAGCCCCATGCGCACCCTGCGTATCGCGGCCGCCGCCGAGGCCGCCTCGCTCGCCCTCCTCCTGGGCAACCTCCTCACCGTCCACGCGCCCGCGCTCTCCGCGCTTCTCGGCCCGCTGCACGGCACGGCGTACCTCGTCGTCATCGCCACCACCTGGATGACCCCGGCGGCCGCGACCCCCGGCACCCGGTGGCGCGCCCTGGTCCCGGGCATCGGCGGCCTGCTGGCCCTACGCCGGATCGAGGCCCGCACCCCCGCGAACTGACCTACGCCCCCTGCCTTATGACCCCTGACCCCTGACCCCTGACC
>NZ_WMBF01000754.1:0-1965 GCF_019400875.1 Streptomyces anatolicus
GGCCAGCAAGGGGCCCGGGGGCAGAACCAGGGGAACGTCTGGAGTTGAGCCCCGCGGGGCTCAGGAGCGCGGGGAACCGCGGGCCGTATGTGGCTGGTCGCGCAGTTCCCCGCGCCCCTTCGGGGCGCCTACAGGCGTGCCCGCGTCGCCTTCACCAGGCGTACGACCGATTCGTCGGCCACGTCCGCCACCTCGTCGTAGGCGAACCAGCGCAGGTCCAGGGACTCGTCGCTGATCGCCTCGACCGCGTCGGACGGGGCGAGTGCCGCGTACTGCACGTCGAGGTGCTGGGTGCACGGGCCCGGGATCGGGTGGCGGTCCAGGCGCACGGGGCCGCCCGGAAGCAGCGTCAGGCCCGGCACGCCGGACTCCTCGGTGGCCTCACGCAGCGCGGCCAGGGCCAGCGACGTGTCGCCCGGTTCGCAGTGGCCGCCCATCTGGAGCCACATCCGCAGCTTCCGGTGCAGGGTCAGCAGCACGCGGCCGCGTGACGGGTCGACGACCAGGGCGCTCGCCGTCACATGGCCCGCGGTGCACGCCTTCCACATGCCGGCCTCGCCGTGCGCCGACAGGTGGTCCAGATAGGCCTGGCGCAGCTCGGGCTGGTCCTCGTACTTCTTCAGTACGAGGACCGTGTCGTCGTAGAGACTCACTTACCGCTGTCCTCGTCGCCCTCGTCGCCCTCGTCCTTCTTGAGGTCCGGCTTAGCCGAGGAGCCGCCGCCCGCCGCCTCGCCGAGCATCTTGTCCAGCTCGGAGAAGTCCATCTGCTCGCGGTGGACGAAGCCGTCCGGGTCGTCCAGGTCCGAGGCCGTCGGCAGCATGTCCGGGTGCTCCCACAGGCCGTCGCGGCCGTCGACACCGCGCGCGTCCGTGAGCGAGGCCCACAGACGCGAGGCGTCCCGCAGCCGGCGCGGGCGCAGCTCCAGGCCGATCAGCGTCGCGAACGTCTGCTCCGCGGGGCCGCCCGTCGCACGGCGGCGGCGCAGCGTCTCCCGGAGGGCGTCGGCGGACGACAGGCGGGGCTTGGCCGCGGCGTGCACCACCGCGTCCACCCAGCCCTCGACGAGTGCGAGAGCCGTCTCCAGGCGGGCCAGAGCGGCCTTCTGGGCCGGGGTGTCCTCCGGCTGGAACATGCCCTGCTGGAGCGCTTCCTGAAGCTGCTCGGGGTTCTGCGGGTCGAGCTGGCCGACGACGTCCTCCAGCTTGGCCGTGTCGACCTTGATCCCGCGCGCGTACCCCTCGACGGCGCCGAACAGATGCGAGCGCAGCCACGGCACGTGGGCGAAGAGCCGCTGGTGGGCGGCCTCGCGCAGCGCCAGGTACAGCCGCACCTCGTCCTTGTCGACGCCCAGGTCCTTGCCGAAGTTCTCGATGTTCACCGGGAGCAGCGCGGCCTTCCCGGAGGGGCCCAGCGGCAGACCGATGTCCGTGGAGCCGACGACCTCACCGGCCAGCACGCCGACGGCCTGGCCGATCTGCTGGCCGAACATGGCGCCGCCCATGGAGCGCATCATGCCGATCAGCGGGCCCGCCATGGCCTGCATCTCCTCGGGGAGCACATCGCCCATGGCGAGGCCCACGCGCTCGGCGACCGGGTCGACCAGCTCCTTCCACACCGGCAGGGTCGCCTCGACCCACTCGGCGCGGCTCCACGCCACGGCCGTGCCGGACCCGGACGGCAGCGACGTCGCGTCGTCCAGCCACAGGTCGGCAAGGCGTACGGCCTCCTCGACCGCCGAGCGCTCGGCGGGGCCGACGCTGGCGTCCTTGGTGCCGTCCGCCGTGCCCTGGGAGACGGTCTGGCGGGCGATGTCCTTGGCCATGTCCCAGTTCACCGGACCGCCCTCGTACGAGAGCATCTGGCCCAGCTGCTGGAAGGCGGCCCCCAGGTCGTTCGGGTTCATGGAACCGAACATCGCGGCGAACGGGTTGTCCCCGCCTCCGGGGCCGCCCGCCCCGGGGA
>NZ_WMBF01000755.1:0-1961 GCF_019400875.1 Streptomyces anatolicus
GCATCGACCAACTGGTGCCTCCGCACCCGACCGAGCTGTGGTCGCTGCGCGAGGACACGCTCGCCCGGTTCGGCGAGAACCCCCGCAAGCCCGTGCTGCTGCGCACCCACACCGGGGACATCCGCATCGCCCGGCCCGGCGCGACGTTGCGCGAGGCCCTGCGCCGGATGCAGCTGGGCCCGGTGCTCCTCGGCAACGTCGTCCCCGGCTTCCCCGGTTACGACACCCCGGTCACGGAGTGGAACGCCGCGTCGCGGGAGCTGATGTGCTCCCTCGCGGGACTCGAACACGTCCTGGTGCGCACCCTCGGCGTGGGCGCGACACCGCTCCTCTCGGTGGTCCCGCTGACCCGGCGGGCCCGCTTCCGGCCCCGCCCCCCGGCCCCGGGCCGCCCGGCGCGCCTCGCGCCGCACACGGTGGTGCGGCGCGCCGGGTCCGGCTGGCTCGTGGAGCCGGGCCGCCGCGACCACCTGGTGGAACTGCACTCGCCCTGGGGCCAACGGCTGCTGACCCATCTGGAGGGAGCAGAGGGATTACAGAGAGCTGAGGGAGCCGACGCGGTTGTCGCGGGGGAGCCTCTGCCGCGGCCCGCGCTCGACGCGGCCCTCGCCTATCTGGCGGCGGCCGGAACACTGGAGCAAAGCGGCTCATCCGGGGCGCGGATTAGAATCCGGAGGTGAGTCCGATGTTCGGCGCGGAATCACGGGGGAATTGTTGAACAGCGTAATATCCGGCGGAAGTACACCGACGAAACACCTCGGGAACGCCGTGGCGGACCCGGCAGACCCAGCAGAGCTGGCAGACACCGCGCACATCTGGCGCTCCGGGAATCTGCCCCCGCGCCTCGCGGTGACGATCACCGCCCTCGTCCTGGTCGGCTTCTTCGCGATCGACGGCTCCTTCCTGATCGCCGAATCACCCTCGGCCTGGCAGTTCTCCGTCGCGGTCCTCGCCTTCCTCGCGATCCTCGTCCTCCAGCTCAGCCACTCCTTCCCACGCCTGCTGCCCCGGCTCTACCGGTACCGCTACTGGACCCTGGGCACGCAGGCGGCGCTGTGCTTCGTACCGTTCATCACCTTCCGCCTCGCCTGGCTCGCGATGCCGGGGTTCCTGTCCGCCTCCGCGCTGCTGCTGCTCAGACCGCGGTTCGCCTGGCCGCTGTTCGGCCTCATCGTGCTGGCGATCGACGCGCTCCTGTTCCACTTCGGAGCGGGCTGGGACGTCGTCTACATCACCGTGCAGGCCGTGCTGACCCCGCTGGTGGTCTTCGGGCTCTCCCGGATGGCCGAGATGCTCGGCGTCCTCTACCGGTCGCGGGCCGAGCTGTCCCGGCTCGCCGTGGCCGGGGAGCGGCTGCGGTTCGCCCGTGACCTGCACGACCTGCTCGGCTCCAGCCTCTCCGCCATCACCCTGCGGTGCGAGCTCGCCCGCCGCATGCTGGCCGACGCCCCGGACAAGGCCAGGCAGGAGCTGACCGAGATCCTGGGCACCGCCCGGCAGGCCCTCGCCGACGTCCGCGCGGTCAGCCGAGGCCACCGCGAGATGTCGCTCTCCGGCGAGGCCGACGCCGCCCAGTCCATGCTGCGGGCCGCGGGGATCGGCGCCTCGGTGCGCCTGGACTGCGCCGAACTGCCCGAGCGGACCGACACCTTGCTCGCCGCGGTGCTGCGCGAGGGCCTGACCAACGTCCTGCGGCACAGCAAGGCGGGGCAGTGCGACATCACAGCCGTGCGCGAGGGCGCGAACGTGCGCTTCACGATGACCAACGACGGTGCGGGACGCCCCGGCAGGCCCCCCGTGGGCGGCGGCCTCCACAGCCTGCGACGCGGCGTGGAGGCGGCGGGCGGCTGGCTCACGACGCGTGCGCTGCCCGGCGACAGGTTCCGCGTCGACGCGGTGGTGCCGCTGCCCGAGGGTGCCGCCCCGGCCGCCGGCAACGGACGGGTCAGGCCCTCCCGCCC
>NZ_WMBF01000756.1:0-1960 GCF_019400875.1 Streptomyces anatolicus
CCTCGGAACAGGAAGGGGAAGCAGGCCTCTCCCTCGTGATCATCGCCCCACGGGACGGCCTGGACGCGTACGCCCCCGATCCGGCCGCCGCCGAGACCCTCCTCGCCGCGGGCACACCCCACCTCTACGCCGGGGTGATCGAAGGCACAGGTGTCGTAGGCCCCTTGGTCCTGCCCGGGTCGACCGCCTGCGCGGGCTGCTTCTTCCGGCAGCGCGCCGACCGCGACCTTACCTGGGCCCGCATGCTGGTCCAGTGGCGCTCGGGGCGCGCACGGCATGTGCCCTCGTGCGATCTGGCCCTGTCGACCTCGGTCGCCGGACTGGTCGCGGGCCATGCGCTGGCCTTCCTCGACGGCGCGTCCTCGGCCTGCGCCGGTGCTCGCTGGGAGGCGTCCGTCCCTGTATTCGACTGGCACGCACGCCCGGTTTGGGCGCATCCCGCATGCCCTTGCGGGGCGGGCAGGCCCGTTAAGGGGGCTCGCCTCACCACGGACATGGGGCAGCACGCAACAATGGCCGGGTAACCCGCCTGAGAGGCGTGGCTGTCTGGGACTTGGAGGGGCGCATGTCTGATCTTCCCCGGAAGGCGGTCACCCGAACCGCCAAATTGGCCGCGCTGCCACTCGGCTTCGCGGGACGCGCGACCTGGGGGCTCGGCAAGCGGATCGGGGGCAAGTCGGCGGAGATCGTCGGGCGCGAGCTGCAACAGCGCACGGCGGAGCAACTGTTCAAGGTCCTTGGCGAACTCAAGGGCGGCGCCATGAAGTTCGGACAGGCCATGTCCGTCTTCGAGTCGGCGCTGCCGGAGGAGGTCGCCGGGCCCTATCGCGCGGCACTGACGAAGCTCCAGGAGGCGGCGCCACCGATGCCGACGAGCACGGTGCACGCCGTGCTCACGGAACGGCTGGGCGAGGATTGGCGCGAGCGGTTCCTGGAGTTCGACGACAAGCCGGCGGCCGCCGCGTCGATCGGCCAGGTGCACCGGGCGGTCTGGGAGGACGGCCGCGCGGTCGCGGTCAAGGTGCAGTACCCGGGAGCGGGTGAGGCACTGCTCTCCGACCTGAACCAACTCAGCCGGTTCGCCCGCCTTCTGGGGCCGCTGATTCCCGGAATGGACATCAAGCCGCTCATCACCGAGCTGCGCGACCGGGTCTCGGAAGAGCTTGACTACGGCCTGGAGGCGCAGGCACAGCAGGCGCACGCTCAGGAGTTCGCCGACGACCCCGACGTGGTGGTCCCCGAGGTGGTGCATCAGGGCGAGCAGGTGCTGGTCACCGAGTGGATCGACGGGATACCCCTGTCGGAGGTGATCGCGGACGGCACACAGGAGCAGCGCGATCGGGCGGGCCAGCTGCTGGCCCGTTTCCTCTTCTCGGGCCCGGCACGCACGGGACTGCTGCACGCCGACCCGCACCCGGGCAACTTCCGTCTGCTGCCCGACGAGAAGGACGGCTGGCGGCTCGGCGTCCTGGACTTCGGCACGGTGGACCGGCTGCCGGGCGGCCTGCCCCCGACCATCGGCGAATCCCTGCGGATGACGCTGGACGGCGAGGCCGACGCGGTCTACGACATGTTGCGCGAGGAGGGCTTCGTCAAGGAGAGCGTCGAGCTGGAACCGGACGCGGTGCTCGACTATCTCCTGCCGATCATCGAGCCGATGCTGGTGGACGAGTTCACGTTCACCCGCGGCTGGATGCGCGGCCAGGCAGCCCGCGTGGCCGACCCCCGCTCCCCCGCCTACCAACTGGGCAAGCGGCTGAACCTCCCACCGGCGTATCTGCTGATACACCGCGTGACGCTGAGCACCATCGGCGTGCTCTGCCAACTGAACGCCACGGTCCGCATGCGGACCGAACTGGAAGAGTGGCTGCCCGGCTTCGTCATGGAGCCGGAAGAGGAGCCAGAGGACGAGGCGGCAGCGGAGGCCTGAGCTGGGGGTGCGGCTTGGCGTGTGCGGGAG
>NZ_WMBF01000757.1:0-1953 GCF_019400875.1 Streptomyces anatolicus
GGGGACGGGGAGCCAGTCGGGGCGGTGGCGGGCCTCGTAGAGGACTTCGTAGACCGCCTTGTCCGTCTCCAGGGCGCGCAGCAGCACGGGATCCGTGCGCGGGTCGCGGCCCGCGACCTGCGCGTACCCCACGCAGTACGCGGCCCGGCAGTCCGCGGCCCACTCCGAGGCCCAGGGCTCGCCGGAGCACGCCGCGTAGTCGAAGGAGCGCAGCATGCCCGCGACATCGCGGACCGGTGGCTGCGGCATGCGGCGCTCGGCAAGCGGGCGCGCGGGCTCACCCTCGAAGTCGATGATCGACCAGTGCCCGTCGGGGGAGCGCAGGCACTGCCCGAGGTGCAGATCGCCGTGGACGCGCTGGGCGGTCCACGACTGGCCCTCGCCGCCGAGGTCGGCCAGCGCCTCGAAGGCGGTGAGCAGCCCGGGCGCGTACGGCCGCAGCGCGGGCACCGCCTGTGCCGCCGCGGTCAGGCGCTGCGCCATGGCGTCGGCGATGCCCTCCACCTGGGCCCGGCCCAGCGTGACGGTCGGCAGCGCGGCGGCGAGCGCCGCGTGCACCTCGGCGGTGGCGCGGCCGAGCGCCCGCGCCTCGCCGGTGAAGTCCTCGCCCTTGTCGAGCCTGCGCAGGGCCAGCTCCCAGCCGTCCTCGGCGGCGGCCAGGAACGGCTGGAGCACGCCGAGGCCGCACGCCTCGTCCGGGGTGGCCGCGCCGGACGCGAGGTCCGCGAGGAACCACGCGGCGGGCGGGGGCACCCGCGTGCAGCCCTGCCGGGCGAGGTGCAGCGGAAGCTCCAGGTCGGGGTTGACGCCGGGCACCACGCGGCGGAACAGCTTGAGGATGAACGTATCTCCGTAGACGACCGAGGAGTTGGACTGCTCGGCGGCGAGCGGGCGCGGGGTGAGCCCCGAGGGGATGGTCGCGCTCGTGTCGCGTTCGAAGCGGAGTACGCCGTGCCGGCCCGGCATCCGCAGCCGCTCGAGGAGCAGTGCGGACAGCCCCGGGTCGTGCAGCGCCTCGTACACCGTCTGTCCGGCGAGCGGGCCCTCGGTGACGTGTCCGATGAGGGCGGGCGCCAGCCGCGGGGGCAGGGTGCGGCGTACGCCGATGAGCAACTGGTAGCAGTCGCCCGGCCGTTCGGCCGACGCGCCGCCCACGGGCGCGTCCTGGGCGGGGATGATCGGCTGGCGGACCCGTACGAGCAGATGCAGCAGGCCCGCCGGTGAGCTGCGGGGCAGGAGTTCGGTCGCCGTCACCGGCTCGAAGGCGCTGATGGGGCGACCCTTTCCGGCGAACCATCGCTGCCGTGGCAGCCACTCGCGCAGCAGTGGGTCGAGCGAGGCGAGCAGTGCC
Source organism: Streptomyces anatolicus (assembly GCF_019400875.1). Lineage (NCBI taxonomy): Bacteria > Bacillati > Actinomycetota > Actinomycetes > Kitasatosporales > Streptomycetaceae > Streptomyces > Streptomyces anatolicus. The sequence goes on from NZ_WMBF01000757.1 coordinate 1,352, forward strand.
GTGGTGTGCGCGGTGGGACGGATGGCGGCTTCCGACATGGCGTCGCGTTCCTTTCCGCGAGGCGGACAAGGCTGTGTGCGGGAGTGCCGGTTGTGCGTAGGAGTGCCCAGGGCGGGACGGCGGAAACCGCCCCGCGAAGGCGTCGCGCCGCGGGAGTCCGGCCCCTACGACGGTTCCGCGCGCAGCCGGAACCAGTAGAAGCCATGGCCCGCCAGCGTGAGGAGGTAGGGCAGCTCGCCGATGGCCGGGAAGCGCACCCCGCCGATCAGTTCCACCGGGTGCCGTCCGTTGAAGGCTTGTAGATCCAGTTCGGTGGGCTGCGCGAAACGCGAGAAGTTGTGCACACACAGCACGAGGTCGTCACCCTCTTCGTCCGTCGGGGGTGCTTCGCGGAGGAAGGCGAGGACGGCGGGGTTGGAGGAGGGGAGTTCGGTGTAGGTGCCGAGGCCGAAGGCGGGGTTCTGTTTGCGGATCTCGATCATCCTGCGGGTCCAGTGCAGGAGGGAGGAGGGGGAGGACATGGAGGCTTCGACGTTGGTGACCTGGTAGCCGTAGACGGGGTCCATGATCGTGGGCAGGGAGAGGCGGCCTGGGTCGCAGGA
>NZ_WMBF01000758.1:0-1953 GCF_019400875.1 Streptomyces anatolicus
CCACCACCCCGAACGTCAGCAGAATCTCGACGACCCCGACGGCCCCCCGCACCAGCGCGTGCCGGAACCGAATCGGCCCCCCGTCATCCCGCACCACCCGCAGCCCACACGCCAGCTTCCCCAACGACCGCCCATGACTGAGCGTCTCCACCGCGATCGGACCACCGACCAGGATGAGTACGAAACCGGCGACCGCGACTGCAGCGGCCGCGGCGTCGTCCAACGAAGAGGTCGAAGCGATGACCCCGACCGTCACCGCGAGATAGACCGCCCACACCACGGCCATGTCGATCAGCAAGGCCAGCATCCGGCTCGGCAGCTTCGCGGGACGCAGTTCAAGCGCCACCGCCTCGCCGGTCACCAGTCCACTCACGCCTGCCGCCCTTCCCCGCCCTGCCCTGGTACTGGCCAGTCTGCCAAGCTGAGCAGCCACGCGCCGCAGTACGAGGAGCAGCCACCCGATGGACCTCGACGTCTTCGTGTCCGCCCACCGAGCCGAGTGGGACCGCCTGGAAGCCCTGCTGCGCCGCCAACGCCGCCTCACCGGCGCCGAGGCCGACGAACTCGTCGCCCTCTACCAACGCACCGCCACCCACCTCTCCCTGATCCAGTCCAGCGCACCGGACCCACAGCTCACCGGACGCCTGACACACCTGGTGGCACGCGCGCGTAGCGCCGTGACGGGCACCCGCCGCGCCTCCTGGAGAGACGTGACGCGCTTCCTCGCCCACGGCTTCCCGGCGGCTGTCTACCGCTCCCGCCACTGGTGGGTCCCCACCGCACTGCTCTCCACGGCGCTCGCTGCGGTCATCGGCTGGTGGATCGCCACCCACCCCGAGGTCCAGTCCTCGATCGCCGCCCCCAGTGAACTGCGCGAGCTGACCCGCCCGAGCGGCGAATACGAGTCGTACTACTCCAGCCACCCCGCGGCATCCTTCGCGGCCCAGGTCTGGACGAACAACGCCCAGGCCGCCGCGATGTGCCTGGTCCTGGGCGCCTTCCTCTGCTTCCCGGTCCTCTGGATCCTCTTCCAGAACATGCTCAACCTCGGCGTCGGCATCGGCCTGATGTCCTCGGCGGGCCGCCTCGACACCTTCCTCGGCCTGGTCCTGCCACACGGCCTCCTGGAACTGACAGCCGTCTTCGTAGCGGCCGGCACAGGCCTGCGACTCGGCTGGACCGTGATCGACCCCGGCCCCCGTACCCGCCGCACGGCCCTGGCGGAGGAGGGCAGAGCAGCCCTCGGCATGGCGATCGGCCTGGCACTGGTCCTTTTCGTATCGGGCGCCATCGAAGGCTTCGTCACCCCGTCGGGCCTGCCGACCTGGGCCCGCATCACCATCGGAATCGCCGCCGAGCTGGCGTTCCTCGCCTACGTCTACGTCCTGGGCGGCAGGGCGGCCCGAGCAGGCGAAACGGGCGACCTGGACCGGACCGACCGCAGCGCCTCCGCCCCCACCGCAGCGTGATGTGCGTAGGGCCCTCATGAGCTGCTAGTCTCCTCTTCGCCCCGGAAAAACCGTTGACACGGAAGGACTGGGGAGGTAGATTCGAACAGTTGCCTAGAACTGGACAAGTCCGGTGGCGGCGGTTAAAGTCTGCTTGCTTCTCGAATTACATCAAATTGAGAAGCCACCCCCGATCAATCGGAACTGAAGCCGGGAAGCCCGGCCGAAAACTTCTGATAAAGTCGGATCAGCCGAAAGGCAAAGGCCCTCCAACGGCCACCGGAAATGAAATCCGAAACCGGAAACGGAACGGAAAACGGATCTGGTAAGGTTGGAAACACGAAATACCGAAGGGAAGCGCCCGGAGGAAAGCCCGAGAGGGTGAGTACAAAGGAAGCGTCCGTTCCTTGAGAACTCAACAGCGTGCCAAAAGTCAACGCCAGATATGTTGATACCCCGACTCACTTCGGTGAGTTGAGGTTCCTTTGAAAAAGTCCTGTACGGC
>NZ_WMBF01000083.1:0-19688 GCF_019400875.1 Streptomyces anatolicus
GTGGCCTCGGCCGTGAAGGGTGTCATGAGGTCACCAGCCGTGCTGCGAGGGGTGGTTGGGGAAGGACAAGGCGGCCCGCGCGTACCGTGATGATCCGGTCGGCGTGGGGCAGCAGACTCTTGCGGTGGGCGACCACGAGCGAGGTCCGGCCGCGCATCAGGGCGACCGTGGCGCGCGTGACGGCGGCCTCGCTCTCGGGGTCGAGGTGGGCGGTCGGCTCGTCGAGCAGCAGCACGGGAGCGTCCTTGAGGAACGCGCGCGCCAGCGCGATCCGTTGGCGCTGACCGGCGGAGAGGCCCGCGCCACGCTCCCCGAGCACCGTGTCGTACGCCTCGGGCAACGCCTCGACGAAGAGGTCGGCCGAGGCCGCCCGCGCCGCCTCCCGCACCTCGGCGTCGCTCGCGTCGGGCCGCCCGAGCCGGATGTTGTCCGCGACGGATGCCGCGAAGAGCCGGGGCCGCTGCGGAACCCACGCCACCTGGGCGCGCCACTCGTCGGCGTCGAGATCCGCGAGGTCCGTGCCGCCGACCGTGACCCGGCCCGCCCCGGGGGCGACGAAGCGGAGGAACAGCGCAAGCAGGGTGGACTTGCCCGCCCCGCTCGGGCCGACCAGGGCCACGTGCTCGCCGGGGCGGACGGCGAGGGAGACCTGACGGAGGGCGGGCGCGGCGCGACCGGCGTAGTGGACGGTGACCTCGTCGAGGGACAGGGACGGCAGGGATGAGCCCGGTGACCGAAGCGCCGTGCCCGGCGGGCGGGACGCCGAGCCCACCGCACCGGCCTCTTCCAGGATCGCGAAGACCCGCTCGGCCACCGCGATGCCCTCGGCGCTGTCGTGAAAGGCGGCGCCCGCGGCGCGCAGCGGCAGATACGCCTCAGGGGCGAGGAACAGCACGATCAGAGCCGTACGCAGGTCCAACTCGCCCCCGAGCAGCCGCAGTCCGACCGGGACGGCGACCAGCGCCACGGAGAGGGTGGCGACCGTCTCCAGGACGAAGGAGGAGAGGAACGCCACGCGCAGCGTCCGCATGGTGGCACGCCGATGGGCGTCCGCCATCTCGCCGACCACCCGGGTCTGATGCCGCTCGCGCCCGAACGCGCGCAGCGTCGGCAGCCCCGCCACCACGTCCAGGAAGTGCCCGCCGAGGCGTGCGAGCAACGTCCACTGCCGGGCGGTGCGCCGGGCCGTGTGCATGCCGACCAGCGCGCCGAACACCGGGATCAGCGGCAGCGTCACGACGATGATCAGGGCCGAGGCCCAGTCGGTCCACGCCAGCCAGGCGACGACCGTCAGGGGCACCACCGCGGTGGCCGTCATCGTGGGCAGGTAGCCGACGACGTACGGGTCCAGGGCGTCGAGGCCGCGGGTGAGCAGCGTGGCCGTCTCGCCGTGGCGGCGGGCCGCCAGACGCAGGGGGCCGGTGTGCCGCAGCCGGCCGACGACCCGGTCTCGCAGTACGTGCTTGGCGTCGGCGGCGGCGCGCTGCCCGAGCCCTCCGCGTGCCCAGACCAGCAGGGCGCACAGAGCCATGACGCCCGCCAGGGCGGTCGGCAGCACGATGCCGGGCTCGCGCCCGGTGAAGCCGTCCGCGAGGACCGTCGCCAGGAGCACCGCCTGGGCGATGACGAGCCCGCCGCCGAGCAGGGCAAGGGCGGCGGAGTACGCCATATGGCGTCGCAGCACCGGGAGTTCACGCAGCAGTCGGCGTTCGACCGGCTTCATCGTGGATGCCTCTCGTCGCGGGTGGGCCTCAGTGGTGGCCGGTCAGAAACGGCTGTGAGGTACGGCTGGTCAGGAACGGCCGGTCAGGAACGGCCGGTCAGAAGTAGCTGGGGTGGCGCTCGCCCGTACGCCCCCGGAAGGCCCACCAGCTCCACGACTGGTACGCGAGGATCACCGGAATCAGCACGACCCCGAACACGGTGAGGATCTTCAGCGTGACGCCGTCCGTGACCGCGTGCCCGATCGTCATCCCGCCCCCGGCCGCGTCGATCAGGACGTACGGATAGTGGCCGGCCCCCACGAGCGCCACGGGCAGCACGGTCGCGCAGCACGTGGCCGCGAACGCCCGGACGTGGTGCCCCCGCGTGAGGGACCACCAGGCACTCCCGAGCGCCGCCGCGAGCAGGGCGGCAAGGGCCGCCGAGGTCGCGCGATTGGTCATCGCGGCGCCCGCGCCGAAGAGCGTGAGCAGCAGCGGCAGGCACCCCATGGCCCCGGCGGCCCGCAGAAGGCCGATCCCCAAGTGCCGTGCTCTGAAAGCCACCTCAGGGGATGAACGCAGGGCCGCGAAGGCCGCCCCGTGCGCCGCGAAGAGCAGCGCGGTGGTCAGGCCGCAGGCCACCACGAACGGCGTGAGCACCTCGCCGACCCCGATGTGGAAGCTCCCGTCGGCCCGGCGCGGGAGCCCGTGGAGCAACAGCCCCAGGACGAGCCCCCAGCACACGGCGGGCAGCGCGCCGCCGAACACGATCAGGGCGTCCCACCACCGGCGGCCCAGGGCGCTGTCGGCCCGGCCGCGCAGCTGGATCGCCGCGTTGCCCAGGACCAGACCGACGAGGATCGCCACGATCAGCGGATAGAGCCCGGACAGGAGGCTGCCCTCCAGGTGCGGAAAGGCCCCGAAGAGGACGCCGGTAAAGGTGACGAGCCAGACCTCGTTGCCCAGGAAGAACGGCGCGATGGCGTCGAGAGCGGCATTCCGGCTCGCCCTTTTGGCCCCCTTCGCCCGGTTGGACCGGCCGCCGAGGAAGGGGTGCAGCATCTGTACGCCGTAGTCGTAGCCGCCGAGCACGAAGTACCCGGCGAGAAGCAGGCCGAGGAGGGCCAGCCAAAGAATCTCCAGACTCATCTCGCTCAACTTTCGGTGGGAGTGGGGGAGTTCATGTCCGTACGTGAGTCCGTCAGTACGTCAGCTCGGCCTGTACGTCCGCTTGTCTCTCCTGGAGCGGCTCGGTGGCCCCGAGCTGGGTGGCTTCGGGGCCGCGCAGGGCGAAGCGCGTGATCAGGGTCCAGTTCGTCGCCGCCAACGCGACGAAGAGGGCGATGAACACCGTGCAGGACACGGCCAGCGAGGCGGTGCTGACCGAGGAGACCGCGTCCTCGACCCGCAACTCCCCGTACACGAGCCAGGGTTGGCGCCCCACCTCGCGGACGACCCAGCCGCCCGCGCCCGCGATGAAGGGGAAGGGGACCATCGCCACCAGGGTGTAGGTGAAGACGCGCCGACGGATCAGCCAGTCCTTCCACAGCAGGACGACGGCGATGAGCGTGAGGGTGGAGACCGTGTTGCCGATGATCGTCATCACGTCCATCGAGACCCGGACCGCGTCCTGCCAGGGCACGTAGTCCCCGGGCCCGTGCTCCTTGAGGAGCCGCGCCTGCGCCTCGGCGACGCCGCTGTTCTCCAGGACCGCGTCCTTCATCGGCTGGGTCCGCTCGATCACGGGCCGCTGCATCTCCCCGACGACGACCACGAAGAACGAGGCGAGCATGCTCACCCACACCCCAAGGCGCAGGGAGCCCCGGAACAGCTCGGTCTCCTTGGTGTCCCGGATGAAGTGCCACGCGCTGACCCCGGCGACGAAGACACCGCCCGTCGTCAGCGCGGCGAGCGCGACATGGCCGAGGGCGACCAGCGCGCTGGAGTTGGTGAGCAGCGCCCCGAAGTCGGTCAAGTAGGCCTCGCCGCCCCGTACTTCGTAACCGACGGGGTGCTGCATGAAGCCGTTGGCGACCAGGATCCAGTACGCGGAGGCGTACGCCGTCAGGGCGACGAGCCAGATGAGCGTGACGTGCACGCCCTTGCGCAGACGCCCCCAGCCGAAGATCCACATACCGAGGAAGGTGGACTCGGCAAAGAACGCGATGAGGGTTTCCAGCGCCAGCGGGGCGCCGAAGACGTTGCCCGCGAACTTGCTCAGACCGCTCCAACTGAGCCCGAACTGGAACTCCATGACGAGGCCGGTGACGATGCCGACCGCGTAGTTGATGACGTAGAGCTGTCCCCAGAAGCGGGTCATGCGCTCCCGGACGGCTCTTCTGACGGGATCTCGGGTGTACGCGGCCCGCGTGTGCATGATCGCCACGAGGGGGACGAGCCCCATGGTGAGGATCACGAACAGCCAGTGGATGCCGGTCGTGGCCGCGAACTGGAGTCGGGCCAGATCCACAGCGCTCATGATGCGGCCTGCTTCTTTGGGAGTGGGAGACGGAGGGACGGTCGGGGCGGTGACCCCGCTGAGACGACCGTAGGGAGAATTGCTTATGCGTTCCAAGACCGGTTTCGTCATGTACAGATAGCCCTGAAGGCATAAGTGAACGTCAGTGAAGGTAAATCGTGGATCTTCTCCAGCTGCGCTATTTCCAGGCCGTGGCCCGTTACGAGCACATCAGCCGCGCCGCCGAGGAGTTGCGGGTCGCCCAGCCCTCGCTCAGCCGTGCCATCGCGCGCCTTGAGGCCGATCTGGGCTCCGCGCTCTTCGACCGGCAGGGCCGCCGCATCCGGCTCAATCAGTACGGCACGATCTTCCTGCGCCACGTCGACCGCGCCCTGAGCGAGCTGGACGACGGCCGCCGGGCCGTGCGGGAAGCGCGGGACACGGGACTCGGCAGGGTCAGCGTCGCCTCCGAGACGCTGCTGACCATCACCCCGCTCCTCGGCAGCTTCCGGGCCGCCCACCCCCGCGCCGACGTGCGCCTCTTCCAGTCGAACGCGGAGGACATGGACCGCAGGCTGCGCGCCAGGGAGGTCGACTTCTGTGTGGCGTCACAGCCGTTGACCGGCGCGAACCTCGAATCGGTCGAGCTGGCCCGCGAGGAGGTGCTGCTCGCGGTCCCGCACGGGCACCGGCTGGAGGGGCGGGAGAGCGTGACGATCCGGGAGATCGCCGACGAGCCCTTCGTCACCACACGCGTCGGCCACTGGCAACGCGCCCTGCTCGACCGGCTGTTCGCGTCCGAGGGGCTGACGCCGCTGGTCTCCTGCGAGGGCGACGAACCGGCCGCCAGCCAGGACATGATCAGCGCGGGTCTCGGCATCGGTCTCATCCCGTCGGTCTCCCGCCGGGTCGGTTCGCACGCGCGCGTCCCTGTCGCCTGGGTGCGGGTGGACGCGCCGGACTGTCTGCGCGTGCTCACCCTGGTGTGGAACCGCGAGACTCATCTCTCCGAAGCGGCCTTGAAATTCCGGGAGTTCACCATCGCCAGGCCCTTTGAGACCCACCATCTCCCCGGCCCAGCTCGACGTACCGTGCCACCTGGACCGACGCGCTGAGCATGGCGAGGCCCCGGGCGGTGAGCGCCCGCCGCCACTCGCCGAGGGCCGAGTGGAGGGCCTGTGTACCGCCTGCCGTCCGGATCTGTTCGACAATGGTGCGGATGTGGTCGAGCCGGTGGCCGCCCCGCCGGAGCAGCAGCGTCAGCTCCGCGTCGCGTACGTCGTGGACGCCGTACGTGCGGCGCCCGGAGACGGGTTCGCGCCGGGGGGCGAGGATGCCCGCCTGTTCCCAGTTGCGCAGCGTCGCCGCGGTGACGCCCAGGCGGCGGGCGAGTTCCCCGATGCTGAACGCCTTGGCGGCGGTGGGCGGTTGGGGAGCGGCAGCCGCAGCCGCGGAACCGGCGGGACCGGGACCCCCTGAGGGTGCGAGGTCCTTGATCGCCTCCTCGACCGCGTCGAGCGTCTCCCGGTCGCGCAGCAACTGCGCGTGGCCGCGGTCGATGGCCGTCAGCGCCGCGTCGACGCTTCCCGTGTTGAGCCCCCGCATGATCTGCCCGCTCACCGCGTACCCGTGTGCCGGGACGAGCGCCAGATAGGCGCGCAGCGCCGCCGCGTGCGCCTCGGTGTAGGCCCGGTATCCGCTGGCGGTGCGCTCGGCGGCGGGGATGCAGCCGTCCTGCTCGTAGTTGCGGACCGCCTGGGTGGAAATACCGTGCTCACGGGCGAGATCGACCGGGCGCAGGTGTTTCATGGTCTGAAACTTTACCCCTCACGGGAACATCGGGCGCGGGCCAAGGAGCAGCGCCGCGAGGCGCAGGTAGGCCTTGTACGCATCGGGGGTCAGCCAGGACAGTTCGACGGTGCTCGCCATGGCGAGGTGGCCGTCGCGGGGCACGGTGACGATGCCGCGGCAGCGTGAGCGCAGCCCCCGTACGCCGCCCGAGTCGAGGATCCAGCCCGCGGCGGGGCGGCTGTGGTTGAGGACGACGACGGCCTCCTCCACCAGGTCGGGACGGTTGAGGGTGACGAGCCGGTCCATGGTCTGCTGGGCCTGGGTCAGCCCGGCGGGGTCGGCCCGCGAGACGATGACGACCCGGTCGGCGTGTTCCAGGAGCAGCTGCGTCGGCTTGTCGGAGTCGACGAGGGTGAGGTGGAAGTACTGCCGAGTCGCCCACGCCACCTCGCGGAAGTCCTGGTCCGTGTACTGGCCGCCCGCCGACGGCCGGGTCACCGAGTCGTTGGCGAGGACCATCAGGCCGGAGCGGTGCGGGGAGAGGAAGAGCCCCAGGTCCTCGAAGCTGTGCACGTCGGGCAGGGCGGACGCCAGGTCGGTCAGGCCCGCCAGCGTGCTGCGGAAGACGCGGCCGCCGATGCGCACATGCCGTCCCGCGTGCCGGTCGGCGTCGAGCGCGAGCACCCGTTCCTGGCGCTGGTCGGCGAGGACGGCCCCCAGCATCATCGTCGTCGTGGTGCAGCCGACGCCGTCCTTGACGCCCACCAGCGCGATCCGCAACGGCCGTGTCAGCGGTGCCCGGATGGTGCGCGTCCAGGTCTCGCTGTCGTCCTCCTCCGCCTCCGCGGCCGACTCGTGCTCCCGGGGCGCGGACGCGAGGGCGTCGGCGTCGTACTCCGGCTCGTCCCACGGCTGGGCGCCGGGCAGGCGCGCGGCGAGGGCGTCGGCCACCTCTCGTACCGTGGGCCTGCTCTCCGGTTCGGGGGTGACACAGCGCAGGAGGAGGTCGCCGAGTTCCGCGTCGAGTTCCGCGAAGTGGGGGTGCCCGCGCAGGGTGTCGTGCTCGTAGGGCTGCCAGGTGCGGCCCGTGGCCGCGTGCAGCAGCAGGGCGCCGAGCGCGTATACGTCCCCGGCGGTGATCCGGGACTCGCCCCAGTACGTCACCTCCGGGGCCCGGTAGGGGGAGGCGGGCGGCATCGCCGACACCGACGCGCTCCACGCCCCGTCGATACGTGCCGAGGTCCACCCGATGATGTGCAAGGTGGACTCGGTCACCAGGATCGCGCCCGGAGTGAGCGAGCCGTGCACGATGCCCCGCCGGTGGCAGCGGTGCACGGCCCGCGCCAGATGCCAGCCGAGCCAGAGGAACAGCGGGCTGCCCGCCAGCGGCCCGACCGCGTCGAACACGGCACGCAGGGTGGGCGCGGGCCGCCCGTCGCCGAGGGTGTCCAGACGCAGGGCCAGCCACGGCACGCGTACGTCACGCAGATCGCTGGCCACGAGGGCCGGGGCGTACACACCGTCCATGCGGCGCAGCGCCCGGCGCTCGATGCCGAGCAGCTCCCGGGCGACCGGCGAGGCGGAGGAGGACGACACGCGCAGCAGGACCTGCCGTCCGTCCTGGTCCTCTCCGATGTACGCGGTGGGGGTGCCGCTGCTGCCGTCGCGGCGCTGGAGCGTGTACGGGCCCAGCGCGTGCAGGTCCTGGAGCCGCAGGGGCAGCCAGTACGGGGCGGCCTCCAGGCCGGACGGCAGGCGGACCTGCTCCTGGACGCCGGTCTCCTCCGGCGCGGGCGCCGCCATCGGCCGGGCACCCAGGTGAGTCAGCAGCCGGTCCTCCAGCCAGGCGAACGGGCGGGTGCCGGGGAGGAGTTCGCTGGTGCCGGAGGGGTGCGCGAGCCAGGCGGGGAAGTCGGGGGAGCGGCCCACGAGGGCGCGCAGCCGCTCGGTGACGGTCCGCGTGGTGCGCAGCAGATCGATCGGGGAGGCGGTGTCGAGCAGGATGTCCTGCGCGTCCCGGGTGAACCCGAACCGCAGGTGCTGCGGGGGCAGCCGCGCGTCGCCGGGCTCGACCTGCTGCATGAGCCCGCCAAGGAACACCTCGGCGAGATGCGCGGTGTCCGTCTGCCACGGCACCGCCGCCTGCACGAGCCGCATCACGGGCACGGTGAGCGGTGAGACGGCGGCGAGGTGCGCGGCGAGACGGTAGGCCTCGGGCGATGCCGCGTCCCGGAACCGCAGGACGGCGGTGGACGCGTCGGAGCCACGGGTGTCGGCCCGGCCGCGCGGGGCCGGCGCGTGCGGCGGGATCAGCAGGGGCAGTTCGGCGCTGCCGCCCGGCGACGCGACCAGGCGTGCCCAGGCGGCGACGGCGGGCGGATACGGTTCGAGCACCGGCACGGGCACGTCCGTGAAGTCCTCGCCGAGCCCGGGCGGAAGCAGCGGGTCGGACACGTCCCAGGTGTCGTTGGCGGCGCCGCGCCGGCGCGTGGTGACCAGCCAGGGCTCGGAGCGGATGCCGGAGCCGCCCCACAGATGCGCGGGCAGGGTGTGCAGGATGGCCGTCGGCCCTTGGCGCGCCCACTGGTTGAGGGCGAGGCGCATCCGCCCGTCGCGCCAGCAGGCGCCGACGCCGTCGCTGATCACCAGGACCAGGGTGCCGCCGGAGGGGTCGACGACGGAGGCGGGCGAGAGCAGCGGGGTGTTCGTGTCGAAGGGGCGGCCCCGCAGCAGGGGCGCCCGCCGCGACCGGGTGTCGAGGCCGAGGACGCGGATGCCACGGAAGGCGCCCAACCGCTCGAGGAGGGCGCGCAGTTCGATCGCGAGGCGCCGCCACAGCAGCATGGAGATGCCGTCGTCGATGAGCAGCACCAGATCGAGCCAGCGCTGGCGTGCGGGCCGCGTCACGATGTCGAGCAGCCCCGTCTCGGCGAGCGCGGCGGCCGTGGCCTGCTCGTCGAACTCGCGCCGGTGCGGGTGCGGCTGGGGCTGTTTCAGCAGGCGCAGCGCGCGCCCGAAGCGCAGCTCCTCGTGGCCGAGCGCCTTCTCCTCCGGTACGCGTACGGGGAGCGCGCCGTCGTCCGCCGTATGCTCACCGCCGGGCCCCAGCTCGGCGAACTCGGGGGCGGAGTGGGCGGCGGCTGCCGCGTGCAGGGCACCCAGCAGCTGGGCGGGAGGCGGCGCCGGGGTGCCGGGCGCGGGCGAACCGCCGGGCGCGTCCTGGCCCGGCGGGGTATCGCAGGACGGCGGCGCTTCTGGGGCGGCGGCGGACGACGGCGCGGGCAGGGCGGCCCCGTGGAGCGCCTGAGCGAGGGGCGCCTCGCCGTCCGTGGGAATCCGGGTGGCGAGCCAGACGGCGTCCAGCAGCTCATGAATGGACATCTCGTGCCCGGTAAGCCGACCGAGCAGGCCGAGGGAGGGGTGGGGCGGCTCGGCGCTGCCCGGCGGCACCGGGGCGGAAGGGTCGCTGTCGTCCGGCGGGCGCGCCGGTGGCATTTACAGCGCCCCGCCGAGGCGGTGCAGCACCGCGTCCAGAAGTCCCTCGGCGTCCAGGTCGACGCCGCCCTTCCGCAGGAACACCGCGTTGAGCAGCTGGTCGGTGGCGAGCTCTCCCGGCGCGCGGCGGTTGAGGAAGGCGTGCAGCAGATCGTCCACTCCGGCCAGCGCCCCCTCGCCGAGGTGGGCGGAGACGATGTCGCGCAACCGCTCCTCACCCGGGTCCGGCAGGGCCAGCCGCACACAGCGGCGCATGAAGGCGGGCGGGAAGTCGCGCTCGCCGTTGCTGGTGATGACCACGACGGGGAACTCACGGCACCGCACCCGGCCGCGGGTGACCGTCACCCATTCGCTGTCGCCGCCGTGGGTGAGTACCGGCACCTCGGCCTGGTCCTCCGGCAGCCGGGACAGCTCCGGGATCTCGAACTCGCCCTCCTCGAAGACGGTGAGCAGATCATTGGGCAGGTCCACGTCACCCTTGTCCAGTTCGTCGACGAGCAGCACACGGGGCCGGTCGCGGGGCACCAGCGCCGTACCGAGCGGACCGAGGCGGACGAAGGTACCGATGCCCGGCTCATCGGCGCCGCGCTCCTGGCGCAGATGCGTCTCACGCAGCCGGCCGATCGCGTCGTAGCCGTACAGGGCGTCCTTGAGGGCCGAGCGGCTGTTGATCGCCCATTGCAGCACCGGCCCCAGCGTGAGTTCGTGCGCGATGGCGTGCGCGAGGGACGACTTGCCGGTGCCGGGATGGCCGGTGACCAGCAGCGGGCGCCGCAGGTGCAGGGCCGCGCTCACCACGTCGGCCTCGGCACGCCCGATGAGGTAGGGGCGCGGCCGGGGACGGTCACCGCAGTCGTCGCCGAAGCGGCGCCACGGCGGGGCTTCGGGCAGGTCCACCTGGCGGGCGACCCGGTCGCCCCGGAACAGCCGCCACTGCTCGTGCTGACTCATATCGCCTGCTCCGTCGTGTCGGGGCCGTCGGCGGGGCGGGCGAGCCCTTCCGCCGGGTCGGCGAGCTGCAGTTCGTCCGGCAGCGGCATCTCGGCGTCCTCCCACACCAGTGTGGGACGCGCCGGGGTCACCATGTCGGCGTAGGCGCGGACCCTGAAGTGCCGTACGCGCTCGGGGAGTCCGTCCACCGGTCCGTCGGTCCCGACCGCGTCGAGGCCGGGGCCGCACTCCTGGGACGCGCGGTCCCACAGCACGATGGGCACGCCCATCACCAGGCAGACGGGGAGCAGTTCGCCGCGCTGGACGGCTGTCCCCTGAAGAAGGACGCGCGCGGTGTCCCGATGGGTTGTCTTGAGCAGCCCGATGAGCCCGGCCCTGCCGCCGACGGCACGGTCGGCGCGGAGTGCCTCGCCGCGGTGGCGGGCGTTCCAGCGCCGGGTCAGGTCGGCGGCTCCGGTGCGCGAGCGGCGCCGCAGGGCCGGGCAGCGCAGGATGAGGTGGAAGTCCTCGCCGAGCGGGGCGGGGATGTACTCGTCGAGGCCCGCCCCGTCCCACTCGTCCACCGGCAGTTCCAGGGCGTCCGGCGGTACGGAGACGGCGACGAGGACCACGCCGTGCTCGGCTCCCTCGGTGCCGCCCGCGACCTCCCGGACCAGGCGGGCGATCTCGTGGCCGGTGCGGGGCCTGTCGGTGCGGGGCACCGCACGGGCGGCGCTGCCGTCGGCCCGCAACCGCCACACCGCGCAACGGAAGTGACCGGCGGGGTCCTTGGCGTGCCGCTCCAGCTCCACCAGGATCCGCGCGCCGGCCGTGGAGGCCCGCTGCGACCAGCGTTCGGCGTCGGCCCGGCGCTCCCGCAGCGCCGACGCGTGGATGCCGAGGCGAGTGGCGACGCGGCCGCTCCAGTCCTGCAGCGCGCGGCAGGCCAGACCGCCGGTCTCGGCGGCCACGTACTCGACGACCCGCAGCAGGGCGGGCAGGCGGGGTGTCTCGTCGGGCACCGGGGAGCAGTCACCGGCCCAGGTCTCCAACTCGGCGAGGACTCCGGCGACGGCGGCGGGCGCGAGCCGGGCCGCCTGCAGGGAGCGCGGCAGCTCGAGGTAGGGCAGGGCGGCGGTCGCCGAGCGGGGCAGCAGGCCGGGGTCGAGTCGGCACAGGTGCTCGAACTTGGCCCGCACCAGCCGGTGTTCGGCCACCGACAGGAGCCTCGCGGCGTTGGTCATGCGTCCCAGGGCCAGGAGCCGGTCGAGTTCGCCGCGGCAGCGCGGATCGTCGGCGACGACGGGGGCCAGGGCCTCCGCGAGGGTGGGCAGCGCCCTGTCGGTGCGGGTGAGCAGGTCGGCCAGTTCGGCCACCGAGGGCGCGGTGCCGTCGGCAGGGGCGCGCAGGCCGAGTTCGGTGGCGAGGGCGGTGGCGTGGGCGGCGCGTGCGGCGGGGTCGCCGAGCAGGAGGTGCAGAGGGCCGACCATCATGTCCCGTACCGTTTCGACGGAGTCGGCGTCGAGGTCGGGGCCCGAGCGTAAGTCCGCGCCGGAACCGGGGTCGTGCGCCACCGTCCGCCGGTGCGTGAGCCCGGCCAAGTGGCCCTCGGGAAGCGCATTGGCGTGGCGCAGCTCCAGCAGGACGGACTGCCAGCCGAGCCCCCAGCTGCGCCGGACCGTGTGCTGGGCGGAGAGCGCGTGACCCGGCGCCGTGATGCGCCCCATGACGAGCCCCACGGCGGCGCCGTCGGCGGCACACCACAGGGGGCCGCCGCTGTAGCCCTCGTCCACGGCGGCACCGGAGAGCTGTCCGTCGAGGTAGCCGACGCCGTCGTCGTACGCGGCTACACGCACATCGGCGTAGGAGAACGCCTGCCCGCCGCCGTACCAGGCCCTGACCTCCTGCCCCCGCGCCATCTCGAGCCAGCGCACCGGGCCGACGGGCGGCGGGGGCTCCTCACCCAGTTCCAGGACGGCCAGATCACCCTCCCACCTCAGGGAGCCGTCGGTGACCGGGCCGCGCAGATGCGAGCGCGGCGGTATCCACGCCACGAGCCGGGCCTGGCGTATCTCGGCGGGGGAGAGCACGGGAAAGGAGACGCCGAGCGTGACGGCACCCGGGTCGCGGGCGCTGAACATCTGCTCGCCCAAGGCTGCGTTGACCACGTGCGCGCAGGTCAGCAGCGTGCGCCCGGAGAGATAGACACCCGCGCCCGCGGTACGCGAGCGGTCCGCGGTCAGCACCCGCACGAGTGCTCCGCGGGCGTCGGCGTCCTGGTCGCCGCCGACCGCCTGGAACCACGTCATGCCTCGGCCCGCGGGGCCAGCTGCCAGGTCGCCGAGACCGTCATGCTCGCCTGGCCGTTGGCGCCGACGATGCCGAGCCGCAGGTCCTGGCCGACCTGGATGCCGAAGTCCACCGAGATCTGGTCGGGCGGGTCGGGGATGCCCCGTACGGCATCATGCACCTGCTGCAGGATCGGGCCCAGGGGGCTCAGCACGGTGCGCAGCGCGTCGGTGGCGGCCGCGCCCACGCGAGCGCCGCGCCCCACCGGCGTCACGCCGGAGATGCCACCCGGCAGATCGGCGTCCGGCGGGCCGGAGGAGGCCGGGGCGTCACCGGCGGGGGCCAGTTCGAGCCGGACCTGCGCTCCGTCGTCGAGGGTGAACTCCATGTAGTCATAAGGCGGCACAGGAAGCATTGTGCACACCAACTAAGCGGCTGAACAGCGGAGTTGACGAACTCGGATGAGCGTTTTCCCTGCTACGCCCCGGCCAGGACCACGACGGCGTTGTGCCCGCCGAAGCCGAAGGAGTTGCTGACGGCGACGGTGGTCTCCTGCCTGCGCGGCGCCGCGGTCACGAGGTCGATGGCGAACCCCGGATCGGGCTCGCTCAGCCCCGCGACGGGCGGGACGACGTCCTCGCGCAGGGCGAGCACGGTCAAGGCGGCCTCGATCGCCCCCGCCGCGCCCAGGGTGTGGCCGAGGGCGCCCTTGGCGGAGGTGACGGGCGGGCCGTGCGGAAAGACCCGGGCCAGGAGGGCAGCCTCCACCGCGTCGCCACGCGGGGTGGACGTGCCGTGCGCGTTGATGTGGCCGACCTCGCCGGGACCGACGCCGGCCTCGGCGAGCGCGCTCCGCAGAGCCCGCTCCGCCTCCCGCCCCTCGGGGTGCGGCGCGACCAGGTGGTGGGCGTCGGTCGTGGTCGCGTAACCGATGAGCCGTGCGAGGTGCGGCGCCGAGCGGGCGGCGGCGTGCTCGGGCCGCTCCAGGATCAGGGCGCCCGCCCCCTCGGCGATGACGAATCCGTCGCGGTCGGTGTCGAACGGGCGGGAACCCTGGTCGGAGAGTGCGCCCAGTTGGGCGAAGCCGGTCACGACGGACGGGGTCACGGCGGCGTCGGCGCCGCACACGACGGCGATGTCGCACTGGTCCGAGGCGAGCAGGTCACGGGCCGCGCCGAGCGCGGTGGCCCCGGAAGCGCACGCGGTGGCGACATTCAGGACCGGACCGCGGGCGCCCAGGTGCAGGGCGATGGTGGCGGACACCATGTTGATCAGGTAGCCGGTGAGGAAGTAGGGCGAGACGCTCGCCGGGCCGTCGGCGGCGAACCTCGCGGCGGCGACCTGGGCGCTGTGCATTCCCCCGAGGGAGCAGCCGGTGACGACGGCCACGCGGGCCGGGTCCCAGTCGGCGGGCTCCAGCTTGGCCCGCTCCAGCGCCTGGGTGACGGCGGCCAGGCCCATGCGCGCACAGGGGTCGGGCCGCAGGGTGGGGCTGTGCCTCGGCACCTTGTCCGCGAGGTCGGCGCGGCAGCTGAGCGTGACAGGAAGGCCTCGCAGCTCAGGATCCCGCCGGGCCGTGGCGCGGCCCTCGCGGACCGCGGCCCAGGTGGATTCCGTGTCGGGGCCCGCCGCGGTGACCAGACCGAGGCCGGTCACGGTGCAGTCGGCGCTCCGGCTCACCCGGCACGCCGCTGGTCGACGCGTGCGGCGAACTCGGCGAAGGTGAGTTCGCGCAGCTCGTCCTCCGTGGCGCTGACGCCGAGTTCGTCCTTGAGCGTGATGGCCATCTCCACGACCATCAGCGAGTCGGCGAGCAGATCGGTCATGGGGGCGTCCGCTCGGATGGCCGCCGGGCTGACCTGAAACTTGTCGACGAGCAGTCCCACGATGATTTCCGTGGTCGTGGTCGCGGTCGTGTTCGTGGGCGCGGGTGCAGAGGCCGTAACGGGTGCAGAGGCCGTATCGGGTGCAGCGGGCGTAACGGATGCAGCGGAGGAATTCATGGCGCCTTCCCTGATGGATGAACCCAGCCGGTACTCATAGGGACCCGCTGATTGACTTTGTCAGTCTCGCGGTACTCCATTTTCAGCAGAAAGTGAGAACTTATGGCGGAATCGAATCCCCGGTCACTCGACGAGATCGCCACCGACGCATTGGACGGCGTCCTCGGCTGGTTGGCCGATGAATACCTGCGCGTCGAGGTGTCAGGGCTCGGCAACATCCCGGAGTGCGGGGCCGCCATGCTCATCGCCAACCACTCCGGGGCCTGGGGACTCGACGCATTCGTGCTGCACAACCTCCTCCACCGGGAATTGGGCCGCCCGGTGTACTTCTACGCCTCCCAAGTCGTCTTCCGGATGCCCGCCCTGGCCTCGTACGCACGACATCACGGCGCCTTCGCCGACGATCCGACACTGGGCCGTGACCGGCTGACCGACGGTCACCTCGTCGGGGTGTTTCCCGAAGGGTTCGACGGGGTCGGCAAGCCGTTCTCACAGCGTTATCGTCTGCGGCCCTTCAGCCCCGGATTCGCGGTCACAGCGATGCAGACGGGCGTGCCCGTCATTCCGGTGTCGATCGTGGGGGCCGAGGAGACCTATCCGAAACTGGGAAGCATCGCGTCACTGGCCCGCCGGTTCGACCTCCCCTATTTTCCCGTCACCACGCTCCTGCCGCTCCCGGCGAAATGGCGCATCACCGTCGGGGAACCGGTTCCTGCCCCCGCGCCCCCCGATTCCTTCGCCGAACGCTCCGCCGCGACGCGCCGGCTGTGCGACGCGGTCTGGATCACCGTGCAGGGCATGGTCGACCGGGATGTGCGACAGCGCACGCATCCGTTCTGGTGACAGCCCCGGCACGTCCTGCGGCCCGAGCGGAGGACTGCTCACCGTGCGAGCCACCGCGCGGCGCGGCTCACGTCCGCGGCCGCGCGGGCGCAGCGTTCGGCGTGGGCCAGCAGCGTCATCCGGCACTGCTCCCCGAAGGCGTCGTCATTCCAGCCGGGCTGCCGCGCGCACTCCGCGAGCTGCCGGGCGTGCTCCTCGAGACTGCGGGCGCTCTCGGCGGCGAGAGCGGCGTGGCGGGCAACACCGCTTCCGGCGACCGGAGCGAGGCCTCCCGCCCCCGGAGCGAGCGCCCCGTCCGTCATGTACGGCTCGACGTCCGTGAGGGCGAGGTCGAGGGAGTCGGCGTGGAGCTCGGCGGGCAAGGCGCCACGTTCGATGTGCGGGGCGAGCACGACGGGTTCGGCGTGCCGCAGCAGGGCGCGGGTCAGCTCGGAGGCGACCAGCACGGCCAGTTCGGCCGCGGCGCAGGGCGCGGGGGCCGCGCACAGCGATGCCGACGGGGCCTCGTCACCGTGCCCCCGCCCCTGGTCCAAGTCGCGTAGCCAGGCGGTCGCGTAGAGGATCTCGGTGCCCGATTCGACGCCCATGCCGCGCCAACGGAACGGCGCACGCACCTCGTGCACGGTGGCGGAAAGCGGCGGGTAGCGGCGCAGCGCCGAACCCACCGCCCGCTCCACCCGGTCGGTGGCAGGTGCCACAGGGCCGACCGACGCGAGGGCCAGGGCCTGGGGAACCGTGTCGGTCAGCGCCCGGGTGACGGTCTCCAGGACATGCTCGATCACGCCGTCCCGCGAGCCGTCGTCCGGGACCACCGCCACCAGCGCGTCCGGGTCCGGCTCCGGGTCGTGGACGTACGGATCGAGGCGGCGGCGCAGCGCGGCCACGCGGGCGGTGTACTCGGTGGCGTCCGCGGCCTGGAGTGTCGCTTCGAGGATGTCGCCGATGAGCGTGTCGTCGCACGCCCCGTCACCGAGCACGAGCCGCCGGGCGATACGGCGGGTGACGGCACACCAGTCGGCCCGGTCGAGGACGGAGTCGGCACCACGCGAGGCGAGCAGTTCCAGGGCCTCCTCGGCGGCGACCGCCCGCACCCGCGTGTGCAGGGACGCGAGGGCGACGGGCAGCGGGGCGTGGGCCGAGAGCCGCAGCCGGCGGCCGTGGGAGGTGAGAGCGGTGACGGCGCCGCGGGCACCGGCCTCCTCCGCCCGGCCGATCAGGCTCCGGGCGTCCTCGGAGTTCAGCGGGGTCAAAAAGGTACCGAACGCCGTGCGCAGCAGGATCGGCCGGCCGCGCGCGGTACGCCGCAGCTGGGCGAGGACCTGCCGCGTCAGATGCTGCCGGGTGAACGGCTTGAGCCCCAGCGCCCGGGCCGGGGCGTCGATCCACGAGATGCGCTGGGCCGCCATGGCAGCGGTCACCAGGGCGTTCTCCAGAGGCCAGGCCACCGTGGGCCGACGGGCTGCGGTCGTGATGTCGCTGGCGTTCATCGCCGGTCTCCAGGGGAACGAGTGCGGGGAGGGCTCCGGGGTCATTTGTCGAACAGCTGATAGGGCTGATTGCCGACGATCTCGCCGTCGTATGTGGTGATCAGCTCGTTCACCCGCGTGCGGTACGGGAGTTGGTCGCCGCGCAGCGTGGTGGCGTACGCCTGGGGCGAGTGCGACAGGGGATAGTCGTACGTCTCGTCCACCCACGTCAGTTCGAGCCAGGCGTCGGGGACGCTGACCGCCGAGGCCGGGCCGCGCCCGTCGAGGCCTGGGATGACGTCGTGCTTGTTGACGAGACTGACCACGCGGACGGTGGGATCGACCGCGCGCTTGGTGTCGATGGGCGAGCCCACGGTGATCACATGGGTGAGCCGGTACGTGGACACGAAGTCCACATCGGACGCCAGGTTCATGGCGGTGATGCCGCCGAGACTGTGCCCGACGATCATCAGCTCGGCACCCTCGGGCAGCCCCGCGCGCACGAGGAGATGCTTGACGGAACGGGTGTACGTGGTGTCGGCGCGCAGCAAGCCGTCGAACGCCCCGACGAGATCCTGCGGGCCACGGTTTCTGAGGAGCCCGAAGCTGGTGCCCGGCAGCAGCAGGACGTACCGCTCCCTGCCGTCGGCGCAACGGATGCGGCGCAGCAGCGCGAGACCGTGGTTGCCGAGAGCGGAGATGTCGTCGATGTAGCGGACGATGTCGTTCTCGGAGCGGGCGAGGACACGGGCGAGCAGGGTGTCCGCCTCGGCGCGTTCGGCCTGTCCCGAGCCTTGGTTGAAGCGCTGGAGCAGGCCGCGGGGCAGACCGAGCAGGGGCTCCGTGGTCGGTACGCCACCGGCCAGGGTCACCCAGGCGAAACTGTCGTTGGTGGGGTTCTCGTCGAGGAGCGCGAGGAGCGCGAGCAGCTCCATGATCACGGGGCTGAGAGTGGTGAGCGTGCGGGTGACGCCGAGCAGCCGCACCAACTCCCGTGCGGCACGCAGCGCTTCCACTCTCCGCCCGGCCACGACGGCATCGATGAGGCGCTTGGCGACCGGCACGGTCAGGTTGGGATGCTCGCCTGTGGCGGCTTCGATGCGCAGGGTGAAGGCGTCGACCGCCATCGTCACCTGGGCCGCCTCGCGCCGGGTGAGGGTGGCCATGGACCGGACGGCCTCGCCGACCGCGCCGCCGTTGACGGCGATCCCGAGCCCTTTGGAGTTCGTCACGGCACGCCCCACGGCCAGCGCCGCGCCCAGACCCCACACCGGGTGGCGGACGGCGCGCACCCCGAACCGCCAGCCGGAGCAGGCCGCGGTCAGCTCCGCTCCCGTTCTCCGCGCCGCCAGAGCCGCGTCCGCGAGGAGCACCGAAGCCTCCATCAGGAGACGGGGGTCGGTGCGCCGCGTGGTCGCGGGGGCGTACGGCGCATCCGCGTACGGCGCGTCGGCCGGGACCCCCTCGGTTACCTCGCCCGCCGTGTCGGCTGTCATCGTGCCCACCTCGCTCCAGGGTCCCGGGGATCCCGGCCGGCCCACGGTCCTCTCCGTAGTAGATCCGGCGGACCGCCAGGAGGCAGGGCCGCTGCGACCGTTCGGGTGCATCACGGTGAGTGCGCGCCGGGCCGAGCGCGACGGCTGAGGACCGGAGAAGTACCGCCTAGGCACCGGGGAAGTACAGGCTGAAGGACGCCGAGTCGACCGCCATGGGGCCCGTGAAGGGCTGGTCGAGCTGGTAGATGAGCAGCACGGTCAGGGTGATCAGACCGGTGAGGCCCATCACCATGACGACATGGGTGGCGCTGCGCTGGATGCCGAACATGAACATGAAGGCGATGGTGAGCAGCCCGCCGGTCAGCAGGCCGAACCAGAGGATCGGCGAAAGGCCGCCGCGTGCGTCCGCCTCCCGCCCCCGGCGCGCGTCGTTCAGGAGCCAGAGCTGCGTCAGCACCTCCCGTGCGGTGGCCTGTTGGATGGCCTTCGCGTCGGCGGGCAGCTGATTGGCCGTACGCACGTTCCGCAGGAGCTGCCAGCCTTCCTGGGCCGGCGGCCGCCCTGCGGCCTGTGCGGGCAGTTCGACGCGGACGGTGTGCCGCACGTACTGGGTCACGCTCTCGCGCAGCCGCACCGCGTCGGTCGCCGGCAGACTGTCGGCGAGCTGGTAGATCTCGTGGGCCGCGCTCGCCTCCTCGTGCACGTGCTCCTCCGCGCTGGAGCGGCCCTCCCAGACCGATACCAGCGAAAGCCCCAGCAGCAGCGCGTACAGCACGCCGACCATCATCGCGATGTACTCGGCCACGTCCTCGCGCGGCTCACAGTCCTCGTTCGGCCAGAAGCGGTGGCGCACGAGCACGCCTGCGGCTGCCAGCAGGGACATGCCCAGGACCAGCCCGATCGTCTCGGTCATCTACGCCCTTTCTGCGGCCGGGGCGGCTTTTTTCTGGGGCACCCTCGGATCACTTCAGGCGGGTGCCGAGAAGGACCGCCGCCAGGACAGCCGGGAGGATCACGAGGAACAGGAGGGCAAGGAGGCCGGTCCCGGTGGGGCCATGTCCCGGACGATAGAGGCCGTCCAGGATCGATACATCTTGGGCGGCCTGCCGAGGCCGCACCGGCGTGACGCTGGTGGTACCGGGATCCAGGAGGGGCGGCGGGGCCACTCCGGCCACGAAGGGCGGCGGGACCGCGGCTCAGATCGGCGGCGGGAC
>NZ_WMBF01000759.1:0-1933 GCF_019400875.1 Streptomyces anatolicus
GGGCAGGCAGCGGGGCGGCCGGTACCGCGGGGCCGTACGCCGGGGCCGTCGCGCCGCCGGTCGGAGCCTGACCGGGACCGCCGCCGTCCGCACGGCGCGCACCGGGGCCGGGCTCACCGCCCTCGGCGGGCAGCGCCGCACGAGGTGAGCCGTCCTCGTCACCCCGGCGTGACGCACCGAGCCCGCCCTTCTCGCCCGGCTCGGGCCCCGCCTCGGCGTCCTCCCGGCCATCCCGCGCCCGAGCCGCGGCGGACGAGGAGGCGGACGGGTCAGCGGAGACGGCGGGCTCGACCAGACCGTCCGGGCGGCCGGACGCGTCCACGGGGGGCACCGGCCCGTCGCCCTTGCCGCCCTCGACGCCACCCTCGCCGCCGCCCGCGCCGCCCTCAGGCCCCCGCACCGGCAGCCAGGGCGCCTGCGTACTGCCCGAGAACAGCGTGCCGACGATGACCAGCGCGTAGACCACACAGGCGATACCGACGATCACGCCCATCCGGCGGTACTTCCGATCACGCCGGCCCGTCTCCTCGACGGAGGCGGGCACGTCAGCCTCACCGCTCACATAGCCCACATGGCTCCCATGGCCCACATGGCCCGCGTCGCCCAGGCCGCCCGCACCGAACGCGGCCGGCAGATCCGCGAGCGTCCGGCCCAGGCCGTCGATCGGAACGGTGACCTCGTTCGGGTCGTGGGTGTGTCCCGGCAACGCGTCCTCTCGCCACGATTCCATGCGTACACAGACCCCCACCTCGTGGAATTCGGGTGCGCGTAGACCCCGGGCGACGAATGTAGCGCTCGAAGGGGCAGGAGCGGTTATCAGTCAGATCCGACTCATCATGATGAGTGCATCTGCGGCCGGAACCCACCCCTCCACAGGCTTCTCCAGCCACCCTTCGGCGGCGGCGAGCTCCGCGGCAGCGGCCCGTACCGCCGTCACCCCCGGATGAACCAGACCTTTTCGCCACACGAGCGAGACGGGCGAGAGCGGTACGGGATCGACCAGCGGCCGCAGTACGGCACCCGGCATGGCCGGAAAGTCCACTACGACCAAGGCCGGGTTGCGCTTCTTCGCCATGATCCGCCCGAACTCCTCCGGCCCCACGGCCAGCGGCGCGGGCGGCGCGACGCCGATGCCACGCCCTTCGAAGAGCCGGTGCGCGAGGTCGGTCCACTCCAGCGTCCCGGGATTGCCCGCCCCCGCGTACACGGTCTCCCCCGCGAGCGCGTCCAGCGGCACGGCGGCAAGCCCGGCCAACGGGTGGTCGCACGGCAGCAGCACCGCCATCGGCTCGTACCGCACGGGCTGCTGGGCGAGCGCGGACCGCAGAGCGGGGTCGAGCCCGGCGTACCGCCCGAAGGACATGTCGAGCCGTCCGGCGACCATCTCGGCGGCGGCGCCCGTGAGGCCGCTCTCGAAGCGGGCCATCAGCTCGCTCTCCGGGGCGAGTTCGCGGGCCCGTTCGAGGATCCGCCCGAAGACGAGCCCGGGGCTGTTCAGGTCGACGAGCAGCGGCCGCGCGGCCCCCGCGAACGCGGCGACCAGCTCGTCCTGCGCCGCGAGGACCCGACGCGCGTACGGAAGGAGCCGTTCGCCGTCGGCGGTGAGCGCGACCTGCCGTGTCGTACGCGAGAACAGCTCGGCGCCCAACTCCCGCTCCAGGCGCCGCACATCCCGGCTCAGCGCCTGCTGTGCCACGTACAGGCGGGCGGCCGCGCGGGTGAAGTGCAGCTCTTCGGAGACGGCGACGAACGCGCGCAGGAGGCGCGGGTCGATGTCGGTCTCTGCGGTCACCGAGAGAACCTACAACGCGGATGCGTGAATCGGCACCGAGAAGGTGTTGGACCCCATCCATCCAGCGCGGCGAGCCTGTCCGCATGCCCAGCGACATACCCCGGCCCACGTCCCACAAAGGCCCCCAGGGAAGCTCCCATG
>NZ_WMBF01000760.1:0-1929 GCF_019400875.1 Streptomyces anatolicus
GGCCGGGTCCGATGACCGGGGCCAGGGCCGCGTCCAGTGCGGCGGCGAAGTCGCAGTCCGCCAGGACCTCGGCGTCCAGTTCCTCGCGCAGCCCCGCGAGGGCGGCCGGGTCGGCGGGCCGCGCGTCCACGGCCGCCAGGGCCGCCGCTCCCGACGGCGTGCCGCCGAGCCGCTGCCGTACGAGGTCGAGGACGCCTTGCCGGGCTCCGGTGGCCGCCGCGGGCCGCGTGCCCGATGCGGGCTCCGTCACCACCCGCACGGCCTGTGACACCAACTCCGTCAGTTCCATCGGCTCCCCCATGAGTCTGCTATGTACATGCCGAGGAGGGCGGAGGCCCAAACGGTTCAGGCCCTCGCGATGAGCGGTTCAGGTCAAGTCGTGCAAGGCCTCGTCCAGCATGCGGCGTACCCGCAGCGCGTCCGGAGCGACGACGGTGACCAGAACGCCGGGCCCGGCCAGGGGGGTGAGCGCACCCCACTCCCCCAGTGGCGCGGCCACCGGTTTGCCGCGCTCGAACTCCGGCCGTACGACGATGAGTTGCCCCACTGCACGATACCCCGCGAGCACGGCGGGGCCGTCCCATCCGCCGGGGGCGCCGGGTCCGCACGCCAACTCCTGGTTGAGCAGCGGCCTCTGCGCGTACCGCACGGTGAGGCGGCTGGTGAGGCGGCCGGGGGCTTCTCCGGTGCGGCCGAGCACCTGTTCCTCGCGCAGCACCAGGCGGCCTCCCGCGGCGACCTCCGCGCGCGTGGTTACCCGCAGATCGCTGTCGCACACCGAGATCAACTGCTCGGGCAGCCAGTGCAGTTCGGCGCCGTCGGCGACGGTGAGGCGTACGTCGTAGCGCGCGATGTCCCTGGCCTGGCCGGGCAGCGCGAGGGTCGCCGCCGCGGAGCCGACGTGCAGCGCCGCGCCTTCCCGTGCGGCTGCCTCGACCGTGAGGTGGTCGCCGCCGAGGGGGCCGCTCATCGCGCCGACCAGCGTGACGCGCGCCGCCGGCCCGGTCGAGCGGGTGCGGCGCAGCGCGAGGGGCCCCTCGCCGTCGAGTACGGGCAGGGCGGTGCCGCCGCGCCCGTCGGCGCACGCCACGACGCGGGCGGTGGCGCGAAGGCCCGCGCCGCTTTCCCGCTGCGT
Organism: Streptomyces anatolicus; assembly: GCF_019400875.1. Classification (NCBI taxonomy): domain Bacteria; kingdom Bacillati; phylum Actinomycetota; class Actinomycetes; order Kitasatosporales; family Streptomycetaceae; genus Streptomyces; species Streptomyces anatolicus. Next base: position 1,136 of record NZ_WMBF01000760.1, read on the forward strand.
ACGGCCCCGGGGGGCGAGGTCGACCGTCACGCCGACGCGGTCCACGCGGCGTACTGCGCACGCACCCAGGCGGCGACCGGGCCGACGCCCTCCTCGGAGCGCAACGACTGGAAGATGACGGGGAGTTCGGCGCGCTGCGCCTTGGCGTCGGCGGCCATCCGGGCGAGGTCGGAGCCGACGTGCGGGGCGAGGTCGGTCTTGTTGACGACGAGCAGGTCGGCCGTGGTGACACCGGGGCCGCCCTTGCGCGGGATGTCGTCGCCGCCCGCGACGTCGATGACGAAGATCTGCGCGTCGACGAGCCCCTTGGAGAAGGTCGCGGTGAGGTTGTCGCCGCCGGACTCGACGAGGATCAGGTCGAGCGGCCCGACCTCGTCCTCCAGGTCCTCCACGGCCTCCAGGTTGGCGGAGATGTCGTCGCGGATCGCGGTGTGCGGGCAGGCGCCGGTCTCCACGGCGGTGATCCGCTCGGGCGGCAGGACGGCCTCGCGGAGCAGGAACTCGGCGTCCTCGCGGGTGTAGATGTCGTTGGTGACGACGGCGAGGGACAGCTCGGCGCGCAGTGCGTGGCACAGGGCGGCGACGGTGGCGGTCTTGCCCGAGCCGACGGGTCCGCCGAGCCCGATGCGCAGAGCGCGGCGGCGCCCGTCGGGCCGCACGGCGTCGGCGCTGACGGCGGCGGGCCCGCCGTGGGAGTGGTCGAGGTGCATAAGGGCTCCAATGATGGTCCGGGTCGAGTCAGCCCGTCCGGCGTTTGAGGACGAGGCCGTTCAGGCCGATAGGGGGGTCTGGGG
>NZ_WMBF01000761.1:0-1928 GCF_019400875.1 Streptomyces anatolicus
GCAATCCCCGACGCCCCGGCCGCCCCGGCACCGGGTCGTCGTGCTCGCCCTCGACGGCGTGATCCCCTTCGAACTGGGCATCCCGCAACGCATCTTCGGCCTCGCCCGCGATGCGGAGGCGCGCCCGCTCTACGAGGTCGTGACCTGCTCGGCGCGGCCACCGGGCCCGGTCCGCTCGGACGCCGACTTCGCGATCCTCGTCGAACACGGCCCCGAGGCGCTGGCCACCGCGGACACGGTCGTGGTCCCCGCGTCGTACGAACTGGGGCCGGTGTACGAGGAGGGCCGCCTCACCGACGAACTGGCCGCCGCGCTCGCCCGCGTCCGGCCGGGCACCCGTATGGTCTCGATCTGCACGGGCGGGTACGTCCTGGCCGCCGCGGGTCTCCTCGACGGCCGCCCGGCGACCACGCACTGGGCATCGGCCGCGCACTTCCAGGAGCTGTTCCCGCGCATCAGGGTCGACGCGGACGTGCTCTTCATCGACGACGGCGATGTCCTCACCTCGGCGGGCGTGGCCGCGGGCGTCGACCTCTGCGTCCATCTCGTACGCCGCGACCACGGCACCGCCGTCGCCAACGACGTGGCCCGCCGCACCGTCGTACCGCCCCACCGCGACGGCGGCCAGGCACAGTACATCCAGCGGCCCGTGCCCGAGCCGCAGTTGGCCACCACGCGGGTGGCGAGGGCCTGGGCGCTCGCCCGCCTCGACCAGCCGCTGCAACTGCGCGACATGGCCGCGCAGGAGGCGATGTCCGTACGTACGTTCACGCGCCGCTTCCGGGAGGAGGTCGGCGTCAGCCCCGGCCAGTGGCTCACGCAGCAACGCGTCGACCGGGCACGGCACTTGCTGGAGTCCAGCGACCTCTCCGTCGACCAGGTGGCGCGGGAGGCCGGCTTCGGCACGGCCCAGTCGATGCGGCAGCACCTACAGGCCGCGCTCGGCGTCACCCCCACCACATACCGGCGTACGTTCCGCGCGGTCGCCGCCGCCGGCTGAGTCCACGCCCGCTTCCGCTTCTGTGTGGGCTTCCGCTTTCGTGTCGGATTTCGTGTCCGCCGAGGTCAGTGGCTTCACTTCGCCCAGGACGCCGATCACGGTCAGCAGGACGCCGAGGCCGACGCCCGCCAGGATCGCCGTGGACGGCGATACGACGCTCAGCAGTGCGCCCGCCAGCGAACCGCTCGCCGCGTATCCGGCGCCCACCGCCGCGTACATCACCGAGTAGCCCGCGGCGAGGGCGCTGGGGGGCAGCACCTCGCGCAGCGACAGGTTCCGGGTGAGCATCGCCCCGGCCTGCAGTACGCCCGCCATGCCGAGGACCGCGAGGAGCCACCCCACGCTCGGCAGCACGGCGACCACGGCGAGGCACCCGGAGACGGCGAACATCAGCACCATGCTCTGCGTGCGCAGCCGCCCCGGCCAGGTGCGAAGCCCGTACACGAACGAGCCGATCGCGGAGCCCACCGCGAGACCGGCAAGCAGGAGGCCCGCCCAGCCCACGCCGATGCCGCGCTGCTCCAGGAGCGCGGGCAGCACCAGCTCGGCGAGGGCGAGCATCGAGAGGCTGGCCGCGCCCGTCACGAAGATCGGCCAGGCGCGGGCCAGGATGCGCGCCATGGACTCGCCGCCTCGGTCGCCCGAGTCCGAGCGCCATCCCGCGGGGAGCATCCACAGCCCGGCGACGGAGGCGGCCATCAGTACGCCTGCCAACGCCAGGGGCAGCGACGGGGATACGCCGAGCGCGATGCCGGTCACGGCGGCGGGCGCGGCAGCCCATATGCCGAAGGTCAGTATCGACTCCACGGACAGGGCCTGGGCGACGGCCTTCTCCGGGACGACGCCGGTCAGCAGCGCGCGGAGGCCACCGGGGGCGGCGGCGGGGGCGGCGCCCGCGAGGAAGGCGAGGGCGCCGAGGGCCACGGGG
>NZ_WMBF01000762.1:0-1925 GCF_019400875.1 Streptomyces anatolicus
GTACCGAAGGGGCGGGCAGGTGTGGCGGCGGTGATCGCCGTGACGGTGACGGCAGGAGCGTTCGCGGCACCCGCGTACGCCGCGTCTGGTCAGGCGATGTCCGCGTACGCCGGGCCTGGCAATGCGGCGCCCGGGGGCGACGACCGGCACCGCGCGACGCGGCGCGCGATGGAGGCCGCCCTGAACGAGGACGCCCCCGGCGTGACCGCCCAGGCGCGGGACCGGCGGGGCACCTGGAACGCCGCCGCCGGCCTCGGCGACCTCAAGCGCCAGAGCCCGCGCGGCGCCCACGACCGCTACCGCATCGGCAGCGTCACCAAGACCTTCGTCGCCACGGTCCTCCTCCAGTTGGAGGCCGAGGGCGCGCTGGACCTCGACGACAAGGTCGGCAAATGGCTGCCGGGCGTCGTCGAGGGCAACGGCCACGACGGCGACCGGATCACCGTGCGCCAACTCCTCAACCACACCAGCGGGATCTACAACGTCACGGCCGACCCGGGCTTCCGCCGGAAGGTGTTCACCGAGGACTTCCTCGCCCACCGCTACGACACCTGGACGCCCCGGCAGCAGGTCGCGATCGCCATGCGCCACGAGCCGGACTTCGCGCCCGGCACCGGCTGGCGGTACTCCAACACCAATTACGTACTCGCCGGAATGATCATCGAGAAGGTCACCGGCGTGCCCTACGGGACGGCGATCAGGCAGCGCGTCATCGAACCGCTCGGCCTGCGCGCCACCAGCGCGCCCGGCACGAAGTCGGCCATGCCGAAGCCCAGTTCGCGCGCCTACACCAAGCTCTCCGGCGCCCCCGGCGCCAAGAACCACGACGTGACCTCACTCAACCCGTCCGTGGCGGGCCCGGCGGGCGAGATGATCTCGAACTCGACGGACCTGAACCGCTTCTACACCGCCCTGCTGCGCGGCAAACTCCTGCCGAAGCGGCAGCTCGCCGCGATGAAGAGTGCCGTACCGAAGGGAGAGGACCGGCCCGGCCGGCGGTACGGCCTCGGCCTTGAGCCCTTCAAGACCTCCTGCGGCACGGTCGTCTGGGGCCACAGCGGCGACATCCACGGTTCGGCGTCCGTGGCCGGAGTGACGGCGGACAGCCGCCATGCGCTGGCGCTCAACTTCAACGGCCCCGGCGGGGACCGGGAGGCGGTCCTGGAGGCGGAGTTCTGCGCGAAGAGCTAGCGGGGAAGCACCATCACATACGCCGCCGGATCGCGGTCGTCCGACGCCATCAGGGCCGTCCGCACGATGGCCGCCTGCTGCTCCGCCGAGTCCCGCAGCTTCCTCGGGGTGATGTGTACGACGGTGATGCCGAGCCGCTCCAAGTGCTCGCGCTTGCGGGCGTACTCGGACCACAGGGCGTCGTCGTCCTGGCGCGGGCCCTGGCGGGGCGCGCGGGTGTCCAGCTCGACGGCGACGGCGTGGTCGGGCCAGTAGGCGTCGACGCCGCCGAGGTGGGGGCCGCCGGGCAGGCGCAGGTCGACGTTCCACAGCGGGGCGGGCAGGCCGTGCTCGGCGACCAGTTGGTAGAGCCTGTCCTCCGCGATGGCGCGCCCCTCGGCGAGCAGCGAGTCCACGGCGTCCACGACGTGCGGCAGGTTCAGGAGCCGGGCGAGGGTCAACTCCCGCACGACGGCGGCCGGTTCGCAGTGGCCGCCGCGCACTGCCTCGGTGAGCAGCCGCCGCACGGCACCGGCCTCGGTGAGCTGGGCGACCGCGTCGGCGAGGGCGCGGGCCACGGGGGCCACGGGGACGCCCGTGATCTGCTGCGGGGTGGGCAGCGCGGCGCCGCGCACCAGCCGTACGAAGCCGACGGAGCGCAGGCGGCGGGTGCGGGGCACCAGGACGTCGATGCGGTCGAGGGAGGGCAGCGGGGGAGCGGACGAGAAGCGGTGCAGGGTGAGGGCGGCGAGGCC
>NZ_WMBF01000763.1:0-1916 GCF_019400875.1 Streptomyces anatolicus
ACCACCCGGGGGGCCTTTCGGCCTCGGGGTGCGCGGGCGAGGGCGCCCTGTCCCGCGTGAGCGCCCGCCGCTACCTGGAGTTCTTCGCGGCCACGGGCCGCGCCGAGGTGACGCTCCGCTATGGGGGGACGGGGCGGCCGGAGCGGCGGTACCGGTGGGTGGGGTGAGCTCGCCGCGCGTTCAGCGCTTACTTAAGCGGGGGCTTGCTTTGCCGGGGGCTTGCTCAAGCCGGGCTTACTTGAGCGGAGTGCTTACTTAAGCGGGGCGCAGGAGCGGATGGATGGTGTGGTGGACGAGCAGGTGCCCCCACAGCTCCTGCTCGACATCGCCGGGCCAGCGTGACCGCAGGACCGGCAGGGTGTCCCGCCCCAGCGTGCCGACGGCTTTCAGGGAGGCCCTGATCCCTTACCGCTCGCGGTACAGGGCTCTCAGAACGGGAGCTGGGTGCGCCTCGTGGTCCACGAGCGTCGTGATCAGGCGGTGCGGAGGGTCATCGAGCACCCTGACCTCGGTACGCGGTCGCGCGGGACCGCAGCGCAGGTCGCAGAGGCAGGAGCCGTCCGGCAGTACGGTGCGCTCCGGCAGGGCGGCGCTCTCCGGCAGGGGGGGCAGGGGTCCGGCCCGCCACAGTACGTCCGCTCCAGCGGCACGGATCGCGGACAGCAGTTCCAGGTCGGCCGAGCCGCAGTCGGCGAGCAGCAGGTCTCCGCGGGTCAGGGCTGCCAGCAGATCGTTCGTGAGGGCGTGTCCCATCTCGGCGGGCGGCCTCCCCAGCGCGGCCCGGGTGATGGCGTGAGTGCCGCAGTCCGCCGGCGCCGCCAGGTGTGCCTGCGGCAGGGCCGCGGACCCCGCCCCGGTGATCGCCGGGTAGCCGTAACGGGCCCGGTCTTCCGGCGTGTCCGGGACACCGAGCGCGGTCGCGTCGGCCGCCAGCACCCGCCACCCCGGATAGCAGGCGCACCTTTCCTCCGTGCGCCGGGCCCGCGCGTCACGGGCGGCTTGCGTGAACAGCGCGGCCAGAGCTGGCCAGATGCAGGCTGAGGGTGGCCTGGACGAGACTCATGATCCGGGCGGTCGAGCATTGCAGCGGGTGGCAACGTGCACTTTGACGCACGTCATCCCTGCCAGGCGTCGGCCACCGAAGGGGCCAGTGCACTGGCCTGGGCGTGGCCCGCGCGGGCGGCGGCCGGTCGGCGCGTGTCGTCCGTCATGTTGCGGCCCATGATGCGGCGCGCAGCGCGGTCCGGGGACAGCAGGATGACGCGCGCGCCCTCGTCGGACAGTTCCGCGGCCTGCTGCGAGGCGCTCGGATGCGGCCCAACCGCCTGGGGGATCGGTACGACGGCCAGCACCCGGCGGTACCCGCGTGCGAGCTGGAGGTTGGCAGTTGAACGGCTGCCACCATCTATCCAGCGCCGGCCCGCTACGGTAACCGGCGGCCATACGACGGGCACGGCGCAGCTCGCCGCGACCGCTTCGAGGAGGGGCACTCCCGAGTGTGAGTCGAACAGTTCGACTTCTCCGGTCTGCGCGTCGACTGCGGTGATCCTCAGCTCCCGCTCGGGCCAGTCGCGGACGTCGCCCAGAAGCGCGCCGACCGTGTCGAAGACGTCCGACTCCGGGCCGGTCCGGGCGCGTAGCGCTGCCCGGGCGAGGCGTTCGATGGACCGCTGGGGATCGCGGGAGCCGAGCGCCGCCCAGAGGAAGCGTGCCGTCTGGCGCGCCGTCACCGGCAGACGGACCGCGTCTGATCCGGAGAGCTGGCGCTCGTACAAATCTGCGGCCGGGACGCCGGCCAGGAGCCGGGATCCGAAGACGGCACCGGCGGAGGTGCCGATCACGACGTCGGCGCTGCGGAGATCGATCCCAGCCTCGGTGAGCCCGGCGAGCACCCCTGCCAACCAGGCCCCACCCAC
>NZ_WMBF01000764.1:0-1910 GCF_019400875.1 Streptomyces anatolicus
GGGCGAAGGGGTCGGGGCCGAGGGCCATGACGTCACGGGCCCAGTTGCGGGCCTCCAGGCGCAGGCCGCGGATCTCCCAGAACCAGCACAGGGAGAGCACCAGGCAGAGCGCTTCCTGTTCGTCCCGCGCGGCGACGGCGTGCCGCAGGGCGGTGCGCAGGTTCTCGTACTCGGCCTCCAGGCGTGCGACGGCGGCGAGTTGTCCGCTTCCGCGCAGTTCGGGGTCGGTGGTTCTGGCGACCTCGCGGTAGTGCACGAGGTGCGCGCGCTCGGCCCCGGGCCGGTCCCCCGCCTCGTCGAGGCGTTCGCCCGCGTACTCGGCGACGGTTTCGAGCAGCCGGTAGCGCATGCCGGTCCCTGCCGCGAGCGAGGGGGCGGCGACGACAAGGGACTTGTCGACGAGGGAACCGAGCACGTCGGCGACGTCGTGCGGGCTGTCCTGGACGTCGTACGGGCTGTCCCTGCCCGCGTACGTACTGTCCCTGCCCGCGCAGACCGCTTCCGCCGCCGCGAGGTCGCAGCCGCCCGCGAAGACGGAGAGCCGCCGCAGGACGGCGCGTTCGGGTGCGTCGAGCAGGTCCCAGGACCAGTCGACGACGGCCCGCAGGGTCTGCTGGCGGGGCAGGACCGTGCGGGCGCCGTTGGTGAGCAGCCGGAAACGGTCGTCCAGCCGGTCGGCTATCTGGCGCGGGGTGAGCATCCGCAGACGGGCGGCGGCCAGTTCGATGGCGAGCGGCAGGCCGTCGAGGCGGCGGCAGATCTCGGCCGCGGCGGCGGGGTCGTCGCCGACGGTGAACCCCGGCCTCGCGGCGGCCCCGCGCTCGGCGAACAGGCGGACCGCGACGGGCTCGGGCAGCGGCTCGACGGGGCGCAGCAATTCACCCGGTACGCCGAGGGGTTCGCGGCTCGTGGCGAGGATCGTGAGGCCGGGGCAGCGGGCGAGGAGTTCGTCGGCGAGGCGGGCGGCGGCCGCCACGACGTGTTCGCAGTTGTCCAGGATGACCAGCATGCGGCGCCCGGCGCAGTGTTCGACGAGACGGACGACGGGGTCCTCGCCGTGCCGCTCCGTCATGACCCGTATCTCCTCCGCGCCGACGCCGCGCAGCACGGTCTCGCGGGCGCCGAGCGCGGTGAGCACGGCCTCGGGCACGTCGTCGGGGCCCTCGACGGGAGCGAGCTCGGCGAGCCACACCCCGTCCGCGAAGTCCGTGCCGACGCTCTCGGCGGCCTCCTGCGAGAGGCGTGTCTTGCCGGCGCCGCCGGGTCCGAGCAGCGTGACGAGGCGGGCCCGCGCGAGGTCGTCGCGCAGGGCGTCGATGTCTGCCTCGCGGCCGACGAAGGAGGTGAGGCGGGCGCGGAGGTTGCCGGGTACGCGCGGCGGGCGCCGGGCCGAGGGGCGCTCGGCGGGTGGTGCGTGCAGCAACTCGCGGTGCAGCGCGCGGAGTTCGGCCCCCGGGTCGGCCCCGAGCCGGTCCGCGATCTCCCTTCGTACGTTCTCGTAGGCGGCCAGGGCCTCCGCCGGGCGGCCGGCGTCCCGCAGGGCGCGCAGGCGCAGGGCCTGGAGCGGTTCGTCGAGGGGGTGGGTGTCGCAGAGCGCGGTGAGTTCGGGCAGGGCCTGTTCCGCCTGGCCGAGGGCGAGGGCGGCGGTCAGGCCGGCGCGGCGGGCGTCGAGGCGGCGGGCCTGCCAGCGGGCGCTCTCCGCGGTGCGGTCCGGCAGGTCGACGAGGGCTTCCCCGCGCCACAGCGCGAGCGCGTCGTCGAGGAGGGCGGCCGCCTTCGCCGGGTCGCCGTCGGCGAGGGCCCTGCTGCCCTCGCTCGCCAGCCGGTCGAAGCGGAACAGGTCTATGTCGTCGGGGCTCGCGTCCAGCCGGTAGCCGCCGTCCGCCGAGACGACGGCGTCCGCGCCGAGG
>NZ_WMBF01000084.1:0-19565 GCF_019400875.1 Streptomyces anatolicus
TACGAGGAGACGGGGTTGCCCGGCAGCGCGAGCAGCGGGGTGTGCGGCGCACCGTTGCGGAGGGTGCCGTTCCGCAGGGCGGGGACCAGGCCGGCGTTGAGCAGGGAGGACTTCCCCGCACCCGAGGCGCCGACGAGCATCACGAGCCCGCCCGACTTCTCCACCGCGCGGAGCTGGGCGACGAGCGCCTCCGTGCTCCGCTGCCGCCCGAAGAACCACCGGGCGTCCTCCTGACGGTACGAGGCGAGCCCTCGATAGGGACAGACGGCGGGGGCGGTCGGCGCCTCGGCCGGCGACGGCTTCTCCCCTTCCGCGGAACCCGGCGCACCGGAGGCACCGGCGCCACCGGAGGCTCCTGAGGCGGCACGCCCGCTGACCGGGTCGGCGACCGCGCGCTCCCACAGGAGCTGCCACTGGCCCATGTCGTACAGGCCTTCGGAGACCGGTACGGGCCGTTCGCGCCGCGCCTCGGGGAGCAGGACGTGCAGCACGGCCGCGAGGGCGGCGAACTGCGCGGGCACGTTCTTGGCCCGCCGCCAGTCGCTGATCCGCTGCGCCGACACCCGTACGGGCCGGCCGCGCTCGTCGACCCGCTGCAGCCGGACGACCGCCTCGGCCACGCGCTGGAGGGGAGGGTTGCCGGCTTCCTTGTACAGCAGAGCAAGCCGTTCCGCGAAGGCTGTGCGTGCCCCTGAGTCGGGACTCAAGGCCTCCACCCCTTACTTCCGCCGCGCTTGGACATCCGGACCGGAAAACTCACTTTATACGGCTGACCTGCGAATAAGTGGGCCGGACGCCGTCGGAACCTCCTCCTCGGATGCGGTAACTGGCAGGATCACAACGCAGTAGCGAACCAACCGCGAAGCGTCAGGGCAGGCCACGAGCCCGGCGTTCGGAGGGGTGCCTGAGGGTGCCGCTCATTCGCGGCTGGTTTCGGCCGGAGTCACGAAGTGGTGGCGGCGACGATCTCGTCGTGTGAACGCGCGTGAACTCCAGAGTGCCGATCAGCCGGAGACGTCCGGATCACTTTCATATTGATCGCAGATCCGGACTTACTCCGATCCGTGCCGCAACGCCGACGCGTCGCGGATCGACCCGCCCGCGTCGTTCGGTACCGGTCCCCACAGGGGAGGGACCGGTGCCGAACCGACGCGGCGCGCAGGGTGCAGGCTCCCCGGCGAGTCCTTCCCGGCGCCCGCTCCCTGGCGCCCCCTCCTCGGCGTCTGCTCCCCGCCTACTCCTCCCCGCCGCGCTCTCCTCCACCGTGGAGCCTCCGGTACTCGGCGTTGATGCGCTGTGCTTCTTCGAGCTGATCCTCGAGGATGACGATCCGGCAGGCGGCCTCGACCGGGGTGCCCTGGTCGACGAGTTCACGCGCGCGGGCCGCGATCCGCAGCTGGTAGCGGGAGTAGCGGCGGTGCCCGCCCTCGGAGCGCAGGGGCGTGATCAGCCGCGCGTCGCCGATGGCGCGCAGGAAACCAGGAGTGGCACCGATCATCTCGGCGGCCCGGCCCATGGTGTAGGCGGGGTAGTCGTCGTCATCGAGACGGCCCAGCGAGTCGTCCGCTGTCATCTCACCTCTCTGTGGAACGCGTAGAGGGGCCCTGGTGCCGTACGGCACCAGGGCCCCGAAGGAACTGCAACACCATCTGCCGACCCTAATGCTGCGTCGGCCTACTGTGTCCGTACGACCGTCCTTGATGCCGACGGAAGTACGGGGATCGCGGATGCGTGACCGGAGACCACCTGCCTATCGATGTCCTGCGGTACCCGGGCTTCAGCTTTCCCGCCCGGGCGATCCTGATGGCGCTCGATTCCTCCGTTCTTCCCTCTGAGCCTTCGCTCACTTACGGAACTGCGTACTGCACTACTACTGGTACTGCGAACTACGGGTACTGCTTGTACTGCTGGTACTGCGAACTACGGGTACTGCTACTGCTGGCGGCGGCCCCTGATCACTGCGGGCCACCCGGTCCGGTCGTCAGCCCCGTCGCCGTCATGCGACAACCCTGGCTTCGAAGCTCCACCACCGCACCGTCCTACAGGTACTGCTACTGCGGTTACTGCTGGTACTGCTGCCCGGCAGTTCGTGTCTGCCGGGCCTTGCTCGATCTCGCTCGATCTCGGCTACAACAGAAACCATAGCCACGTGAGCGCCAATGTCTACCGCGATCAGCATAGATTTCTATGCGCTCGCCGACGAGATATTCGACCGTGCCGATCTACGCCTGAACACGACGAAGGCCCGACCGGCGTACCGGTCGGGCCTACAGTGCTGCGTCACCGCAGCCGTCGTCAGACGGCCACGGGCATCCCCAGCATGGCGGAAGCCCGCTGGAGCGGGCTGACGCGGACGGCGGGAGCGGGCGCGGCCGCGGGGAGCGTACGGCAGGTGAAACCGAGCTGGGCCATGGCCCGCAGAACCTCACCGGCGCTGAAGTCGCGGCGGTCCTGGCGGGTGATGACCTGGCCGACCTGCTTCACGGGGTAGTGGCGGCGGCCGATGATGACGGACTCACCGGTGACCGGCTCGGGCTTGACGCCCTTCATCGTTTCCAGCACGCCGCTCTTGGTCAGGTCGAACGGGAAGCGAGCGATGACACAGCGCATGAGACCTCACAGGGAGAAAGGGGGGACCGAGGTGAGCTGATTCAGAGAGCGAGGGCGGGGGCCGGGGCGGCAGCGAGGCTGTCGGCGCCGATGTCGCGCAGGCGGATCCGGTCCGTGTACGCGGGGCTGTCCCGGATGGCGATGAGCCGGGCGTGCGTGACCAGATCGGTGCGCCTGCCGTCCTCGTCGCAGACGAGCAGGTGCTCGACGCGGGCGCTGACCATGACGGAGAGGGCGACCTCGACGGTCATGTCGTCCCAGACCCGCGGCGCGGCTTCCTCCACGGGGCCGGCGTCGCTCGCCGAGCAGACCTGCATCTGAACCAGCGTCAAAGGGTTCCTCCTACAGAGTCCTACAGAGTCCTACAGAGATGGGGCAACTTCCCGAGCACGGAAGTCCTAGGCGGCTACCGCGTCGACGCCGCCGGCGAACGGACGCGGTACGGACGTACGGCGCATCGTGCCGACGGGCCGGCGTCGGCCGCGGCTGGCGGCGCCGCGCTTGGGGCGGTCGGCCACCGGCGCGGTGATGACGACCGGAATGCCGGACGGCGCCTGGGCGCCGGTGATCCGGCCGAGCGCTTCCTCGCCGGAGCGGACCTGCGTGATCTGCGGGCGGATCCCGGCGGCCGACATGAGGCGGACCAGGCCGCGGCGCTGGTTCGGGGTGACCAGGGTGACGACGCTCCCGGACTCACCGGCACGCGCGGTACGGCCGGCGCGGTGGAGGTAGTCCTTGTGGTCGGTCGGCGGGTCGACGTTGACGACGAGGTCGAGGTTGTCGACGTGGATGCCGCGGGCGGCGACATTCGTGGCGACGAGCACGGTGACGTGCCCGGTCTTGAACTGCGTCAGGGTGCGGGTGCGCTGGGGCTGCGACTTCCCGCCGTGCAGCGCCGCGGCGCGCACACCGCTGTTGAGCAGGTCCTGCGTCAGCCGGTCGACGGCGTGCTTGGTGTCCAGGAACATGATCACGCGGCCGTCGCGGGCGGCGATCTCGGTGGTGGCCGTGTGCTTGTCGGCGCCGTGGACGTGCAGCACGTGGTGCTCCATCGTCGTGACCGCGCCGGCCACCGGATCCACCGAGTGGACGACGGGATCGGTCAGGTACCGGCGCACCAGCAGGTCGACGTTGCGGTCCAGGGTGGCGGAGAAGAGCATCCGCTGCCCCTCGGGGCGTACCTGGTCGAGGAGCGCGGTGACCTGCGGCATGAAGCCCATGTCCGCCATCTGGTCGGCCTCGTCGAGCACGGTGATGCCGACGTGGTTCAGCCGGCAGTCGCCGCGGTCGATGAGGTCCTTGAGCCGCCCCGGCGTCGCGACGACGATCTCGGCCCCGCCGCGCAGCACACCGGCCTGCCTGCCGATCGGCATCCCGCCGACGACGGTGGCCAGGCGCAGCTTGACGGAACGGGCGTAGGGGGTGAGCGCGTCGGTCACCTGCTGCGCGAGTTCGCGGGTGGGCACGAGGATGAGTCCCAGCGGCTGGCGGGGCTCGGCGAGCTGTCCGGCCGTCCGGGCGAGCAGGGCGAGACCGAAGGCGAGGGTCTTGCCGGACCCGGTGCGCCCGCGACCGAGTACGTCACGGCCCGCGAGGGAATTCGGCAGCGTCGCTCCCTGAATCGGGAACGGAACGACGACACCCTGCCTGCCAAGCTCGGCCAGGAGCGGCGCCGCCATATCGAGATCGGCGAAGCCTTCCACGGCGGGGAGGGCCGGGGTGATCGTCGTGTGGTGCGTGCGGTTCATGCGGGAACCTTCCTCGATGCGGCGCATAACAAGGAATTCCCGCAGCGATGATCAGCGCAGAGAACTACAAGAATGGACCGAAGATAAAAAACGAAAGCGAACCTGGCCGAGGGCGAGAATCCAAAAGAACTCACCCGGACCCAGGCGCAGCATCTAACTGATCGAACGTCTCCGAGCCGTCCCGGCCCGCCCGCAGGCGAAATCACTGCGGGGAAACGCATGCAAAAGCATGCAAACGCATGCAGCTGGGGCCCGCACCCCGAAGGATGCGGGCCCCAGCTACAAGAGTGCGCGAGCGTCAGGCGGGAACGATGTTCTCGGCCGTCGGGCCCTTCTGGCCCTGCGCGATGTCGAAGGTCACCTTCTGGCCCTCGAGCAGCTCGCGGAAGCCCTGGGCGGCGATGTTCGAGTAGTGGGCGAACACGTCAGCGCCGCCACCGTCCTGCTCGATGAAGCCAAAACCCTTTTCCGCGTTGAACCACTTCACGGTACCAGCAGCCATGTCAATCTCCTTTGGGGCAGTACATCGGCCTCCGCACTGTGCGGACACCGTGTCGCCGCGATGATTACCCCGCCCGGAAATGACCGGTAATACAAAAGCGCCCCCGTCGCAGTATCCGACCAGGAGCACTTGAAGTTTCGGGAACCACAACTGCAACTGAGACGACAGTAGCACGCCGAGGCGCCCCCCGTAAGTTAAACAATTCCCCCCACCTGGTTACCCCAAAAACCCTTCCCGCACGGCCCATTAAACTCTCACACCGCGAACACAGACATTGATTCCCGGGAAGTTGAGGCTCGACCTGGTGGCGGCGTCAGATCCGGTCGAGGTCGATCTCTACCGGGAAGGGTGCCGACACCTTGACGACGCCAGTGAACACGTCCCCATTCCGGTAGGCCCTGGCCGCTGGGTCGAGTACGTAGGTGTACAGCAGTGGGACGCCGGTCGCGGCCTGCTCGACCCGCCAGTAGAAGGCAATGCCGGATTTGGCGTACTGGTCCGTCTTCACGATCCGATCGGTGGTCTCCGATCCTGGCGAGACAACCTCCACGACCAGCAGCACGTGCTCCGGCCGGGTGGGCGTGACGTCGATCGTGTCCGCGCGGTACACCACGACATCCGGACGCCGATTTGTGAGCGGAACGTCCTGCAGACGGACGTCGAAGTCAGTGTCAGCGTTCCAATCAGGCCCCGCGGCGGCTTCCAAGGCATTCGCCAGGAACCGAGCGAGCCGGTTGTGGCGCTTGGAGGCACTGGGACTCACGACGACCATCCCGTCCACGATCTCGATCCCCGCACACTGCTCCTCGGACCAAGAGTCGTACTGCTCTGCCGTGATCTGCTCGTGCATCCACGCAGGGGCTGCCATCTCGGCAGTCATGACGCACCTCCCGGACACCACACGAGCGGGCCCGATCCCGCTGCGTGCAGCGTACTGTCTCAGCACCCCGACACACCGGGCACCGAACCGCTTGGAGGACGTAGAGCTCGTCGTCCACAGCGACTGCCGCCGCAGCGACCGCTCCTACGCCCTGCAGATCCATGACCTAGATCTTGGTTCAGAGGCGGGTTCCGCAAGGAGACCCTGGACCATCGACCTGTCAGGACACACACGAAAACAGGCCCGCTACCTACTCACGTGAGTAGGTAGCGGGCCTGGTGTTTCTCTGTCGGGGTGGCGGGATTTGAACCCACGACCTCTTCGTCCCGAATGAGGTTCGGGTGGGATCGGCACCTGCGAATCTTGTAAAATTGCAGGTCAGGTGGTTGGTCTGAAGCGGCGCGGAGAGGTTCCGGTTGGTCTCTGAGGGAAGATCATCTCCCAGAAATCTCCCAGCGAGGGGTGCCGTGCTCTCGAAGTCTTGGTTCCGAGCTGCGTAGCGCAAGTAAATTTGCTCGGTTCTCTGTCGGCTGTGTTTCCAATCATGTGACGCACGAGAGCCCGGGGTTCCCGGCAGGAAGCAGCTTCACCTGTCCAGCCGGAACACGCAGTGGGCGGTCGGCGGCGGCGTTCCACAGGACCACGTTGCCTTCGGCGACGCCGAACGAAAGGTAGGGGGTGCGTGGTACAAGCGCGCCACCCTGCTCGTTCAGGGCGTGAACCGAGACTGTGGGACGGACGCAGACCCAGTCCGCTGAGATACCGAAATACGGTGGGGCCTTGGTGCGATGAGAGGCTGCTCGCTTCAGCTTGTCGGCCGCATGCTGCGGTGACGCGAAGGTCCACTCGGCGGCTGTGAGCAAGCCAAGGGTGAGGAAGAGTGCGGCCAGGGTGCCAGCGAAGACGCTCCGCGGCCGTATGAAGTGAAAGTAGCGCAGGACGCCCCAAACGGCTGCTATGAACAGGATCGCCGCAAGGGTGGGCCACAGCAGTTTCACCGCCGCGATGAGCTGGTACGCCCCGCTGACCGCCGTCTCTTCCGGTGACAGAGACAGCTCGTCCGCGTAGCCGTCCTGCAGGATCCTACCGGTGAGGGGCAGAGCCGCCACGAGCAGTGTGGCAAGCAGGGGAATCGCCGTCGCGGCCAGTATCTGCCATCGCCAGCGGCGCCCCAGCAGGATCAGACCAGTCACGTAGAAGCCGATTGCTGCCGTCGCCCAGGCAGACCGGGAGTCGACGCCGTCGAAGAGCCCAGGGACGCCCAGCGTGTAGACGGCCACTACGAGGGTTGCGATGATGCAGATAACTAGACACTGGAGCCGAGAGTGAGCCAAGGGCAGAGCGAAAGCCGTCCACCAAGCTGGGACGGCACAGACGACAGCGAGGAACCAGCACGCTGCGGCCGCAACGGGTATCAAGTGCTGAGCTGTTGACAGGAAGAGGGACATGGCGAGCAGTGGCCCGCCGAAGAGCGCCAGAGCCCTGTTGAGGGCGTCCTCTCCATGATGGATAGTCCCGGTGCGCCCCCGTCCGTCGAGCGGCCGCACGTCGAAGTCCGCTCGGGGTCCGTCCGTGCGCAGATGCCGGGCCAGGTGTCGGGCGGCGTCCTTGCTCGCATGGATGCGCACGCGGACGTCGAGCAGCCCAGTGCGCGCCGCGCACCAGCGCGTGACTGGTCGCCAAAGCCGACGGAAGCCCGGTATGACGGTGCCTGCGGGTTCGTGATCTGCCGAGTGCACCTGCCACTCGGGCTCAAGGACCCGATCGATCTCGTCACGCCGGAACAGCCGACCGTAAATCACAGTCTGTACCGACCGGCTCAGCTCTGTGATCTGCCAGGCTGCTTCGCGGTCGGCACGCCAGGTGGAGCCCATGATCGGTACTTCCACCCACCAGAACTCGCTGAAATTGACATTGGAGTCGAACGCCCGGAGGACCGTGCGTCGCTCCTTCGGGCTGAGCTCGTGGCACGTCCAGCCCAGCTCCCGTATCCGCCGCATGACCTTGTCCCATTGCGGCCTGCCGCCTTGCAGCTCGATCAGGGTGGTCACCGTGCAATCCGGTCCACGGGGAATCATCGAGCACCTTCGATATGATCGGCGAAGGGTGTTTCTTCAGCCAGCATGGCGGTGTCCGTCCTCAATCTGTCTCGATCGTCGGAGTCCAGAGAAACGACGGTATGGCTCAGCACTGACAGGCAGGCGGTGCCTTCAGCGGGTACGTCCCACTGTGGGTGCGTCAGGCTGACCTCCGCTGAGGCCGCCGGCGTGGCGGATCCATCCGATGACTCGGTCTGACGAAGACTTTTCGCGTCCTGGCCCGTGGCTCAGGCCTGCAGGCCTACTGCGTTCGCCGCCCTCTCGCCCAGTTCGTCTGGATCACCGCCTGGCTCAGCAACATTCCCGTGGCGCACTGCTACAACTTCAGCCAGGCAGAGCAAGACCGGCTGGCACGCTGCGTGTGCGTCGCCACGCCTATTGGGCGAGCAGGATCTCGGTGATCGGTCCGCCAGTGACACCTGGCTCAAGCACGAGAGCTGGGGTGTAGCGGGGCCTCCCAGGGGTTGCACCGTCCCACTCGTAGACGACGGTGCGCAGTGTGTTGAGGTATCGCCCTACGAGTAGAGCCATCGTGTAGGGGCCGTGGAAAGCGAGATGCACCTCCGCACGGCCGCTGTGTGCGGCAAGCGCTTTGATCTGTTGCGCGGCAGCCGTGCTGAGGCGTGCGGCCTCGCGCGGGTCGAGTCGGTCTTCGCCGGCGACGGAGATCACGGCGGCCGCGGCGAAGCCGTCGCTGGACTCGAGCAGGAGCTGCTCGAATGCGGTCTGATCTGGACTGGCAGTCAGGCTGAGGAAGATCGCGACGCGGTCGTGGCTGTCGGGTGTCTGCGCCTGTTCGAGGCCAACTGGTTGCGTATGAAGTTCGCTGATCAGTGGGTCGTCACCACTTTCTGCAGACGTCCACTGAGCGCCGCGGGTGTCGACCACCTCGACATTGCCGATCTTGGTCTCGGGGAGGGCGGCTCCCAAGGCCAGGGCTACCGACAGGTGAGCTCCGCCAAAGACGCGTACGGTTTGCGCGCCAGCGGCATAGACGGCGTCGCTGGTCAGGGGCAGTGTGGTCTGCAGGAGCTGAAGTCCCTCTCGCAACGGCAGACGCCCGTCGCTGGCGGCCCTGATGCGGATGTGCAGGTCGTCCTCGCCCGCGTCCATGGCGAAGGGCGCGGGGCGGGTCTGGACTCGGATCGTGAAGGCGCGGTTCTGGCTGTGAATGGCGTGCTTGCGTTGTTCGACTCGGTGCATCAGCAGGTCGCGCACGATCTCGCTCTCGCCGGACGGCTGGAGCATGTTGCTTTGCTTCTTGTCGGCGAGGGTCCGGGAGGGAGCGAGTCTTAGGAGTCGGTCCGGTGCGTCGTAGTCGCACCGTCTATCGCTGCCCGCACTGGCGGTCTTGTTCGCGATGCACAGGCTGAAGGCGGGGTCCTCGTCCAGCTGGAGCAGCCGAGGCAGCTCACGTTCTCGGACGATGTCGCTGTGGACGATGTCCGGTGTCACGAGGAGTACGGCTGCTGAAAGCCCTTGGGTCAGGGCTTGTTCGAGGCGATCGGTCGTTGTGCCCGCGCGCAGGTCGGTATGGTCTCTCCACACGACGAGACCGGCCGCCCTGAGCAGATTCTCAATCGACTCGGCCTGCGGGGACCCGTCAGACTGCCGGTAGGAGATGAACACCGCGTCGTCAGGCCGGACTGCGCCCTTGGGCAGTGGCCCCAGCGCCTTGAATCTCTGTGGTGGCGGAAGGACCGTTGCTGCCTTGCCGGTGACGCGTCCCCATCGTTGGCGCCGGGTGATCAGTCCGGAGAAGGGGTCCGTCCCGCCGGGAGCGTAAACGAGGAGTGCGATCGGGCCGTCGTGCTCCCGGGCCATTGCTCGCATCGCGGCAAGGTCCGTCGGGCTCGGTCCGGACGGTGCGGGATGGCTGTGCCACTCGCCGACGTAGCCGGTTGGATCGTCGTCCGCTCGCTGGGCCAGGAACTCTGCGAGGAGCGTGTTCGCCTTGACGTCATCGCGTACGTACCTGTGGGTGGTCGCTCCTTGTCCCTCGACCACGAGGGCATGGGTGACAACGACGTTGGCGTCTTCCTGATAGCCGAGGAGGATGCCACCCGTTTCCCGTGGCAGCTGTTGCGCGGTCGCGGACGCGATGACCTCGTATGCCGCCTGGCGCAGCTCGATCCGTGGTGCCGGCGGGGTCACTGGTGGTGGCTCCCTTGTGGTGCGGAGTGGAGGTGGCGCGTCTCCCCTGCAGGATGGAGGGGGCGGTCCACGAGGAGTCCGACGGCGTGGCGGACGGTTGCCGCTGCTGCCTCGATCACCGCGTGGGGCGGCGTTGGGGAGATCGGGCTTCCGCAGCCTGCTTCGAACAGTTGCGGTGCCTCGGCGTCGGCTCTGGTCGTCGAAGGCGGCAGCGGTGCTGCGGCGTCGATCGGTGGCAGTACGTCGATGCGATAGGTCCTGCCGTCGTTTTGAAGCGCCGCAGACAGGACCGTGTGCCCAGTGTCAGGGCGCTTACATGTAGGAGCGCGGTGGTGGCGAAGTCGGCGGTGGCGTTCACGACGAGGTCGTGGTTCCGCAAATGGTCGACCGCGTCGGCACCCGAGGTAAGGGCGCTATTGATGGTGTCGATGCCTGCGGCCGGCGCCTCGTTGTGCCTGACGAGGTGTCGCTTGACCGCTTCGGCTTTCGGCAGTCCGACTGCGTCGGGGCCGACGAGGTGGCGGACGAGGTTTCCCGGCATGACCACATCGTCGTCGATGAGAGTGAGGTGACGGACACCAGAGCGCACCAGCATGTCGGCGATGAACGAGCCCAAAGCGCCGACACCGACCACGGCAACCTTGGATTCACGCAGTTCGGCAGCGAGGACGCCTGCGCGAGTGGACCGGGCGGCCTCGGTGTCTGCGCCCGAGCGCAGACGTGTGACGGCCGTGCCGCCCTCCTTCGTGGGCGTTACGTCCAGCACGATCGCGCCCTCGTGGGTGCCTCGTCGGTAAACCAGCACGACGACCGCGACCGACTGCTGGCGAATTCTGCGGTCCAGATCCGCGTTCGAGCCGAGCCGGGCACAGATGTCTGCCCAGGTTCGCGGCGGCACGTCGACCTCGCCGAGATCGGCCACGTACCCAAAGCGGTCCTTGCTGTGCTTGAGGGCCTTCCTGGGACGGATGCCGTGCCTGATCCGCATCGTGTTGTTGCTGGCCGGGCTGAAGCGGACGGAGCGGTTGAGGTACTGGCCGAGGTCGTCGTAGAGGTAGAGGCGCCGGTCCGCGGACTGATGGAAGTACCGGTCGAGGTCGAGGTCGGGCCGATCGTCCGTCCATCCGGTGTCCGCGTGCTCGAACCATGCTGTGACGTGTTCGAGGAACGCCAGTGCCTCCATCCACCACAACCCGTCGTGATCTTCTTCAGCAACCAGGCACAGCGCGCCGTCCGAGTCACGGTGCCAGGACCAGGGCACCGCGTCGTGATCGACCGGCACCACCCTCGGCGGCCGAAACGGGAAGCGGGGCGGCAGGTCGATCACTACACGGGTCGTGCCCGCCGAGTGCGGGACAGGCCCTTCCCACCCTGCTTCCACCTCGTGGAACCCGGCGCGGATCAGGCCCTCCTCGAAGTGCAGCCGCGCGTAGGCGACGTACTCGTCGAAGCTGACAGAAGTCACCCGAAGGTCCTCTTGCCGACAGGAACGACGCGGGCGCCGGGCGAGATCGCGGATGCCTTCTTGCTGCCGTCCTCGTTGAAGCCGGGGGGCATCGGGAAGACCGTATCTCCATCGCCGTTCTTTCCCAGCAGTTTCCGGAACGCCAGCGCGGCCTTGCCCGCGTCTTCTTCGACGAGCGCGGCTTCTGCCGACGTCGCGGCGTCGTTGAACCGCGTACGTGCGGTGTCCAGTTCATCGTCGGTCGCGCGGATGTGGATGGTGTGTCCGGGCAGGGTCGGGTCGGTCACCGCGATGCCGTAGGTCACGAAGTTTTCTATGATCTTGCTGACCTCCCGGAGAGCGGAGACGTAGTACTCCGCCTGGTCGTTGCCCGAGACTGCGCCTGAGGCGAACGCCTGGTAGGCGGCCATTTCGATGAAGAATCCGCCGGGCTTCTTCGTGCCGAGCAGGGCGCGACGAGTCTGGCGAAGCAGTTTGACGGTCGGTACGTAGTACTCGTCGTGGTCCGCGTTCATCGTGCTCGAGAGGTCCGTCAGCCCGTCTGGGTTGGTGCGCACCCACTCGTTCTTGTCGCCCTTCTGGGGGATCTCCCAGGTTCCGTCGCCGTAGGGGCGGGCGGGCACCGCGTCGACGTAGAGGTCGTACTCCGGGAAGGAGACCTGCAGGCTCCGGTCCTGACGCTTGGTGCGCCGGTGCCCGTCGGCGTCGGTACCGAACTCTGCATGCAGGACCTTGAAGAACCTGTCGAGGATGTCCGTCGATGTGACGTCGCTCGGAACATCGGGCAGGCGCACGAACACGTCGACGTCCTTGATCCTGCGGATCGACACGTTGCGCTTGTAGGAGCCGATCAGGATCGGGCTGACGCCGTACTCGGCGAGCTTGGAGTCAGCCTTGAGGGCGTCACGGACGAGGCGATGCGCCTCTGGCGCGTTGGTCTTGTCGTCGCCGGGCTCGATGGAGCTCAGCGCGTCCTTGAACTGCTGCTTGAGGTGAGCCATCGGGCCCTCCGGTCTGGTCGTGACTGCATTGGTCTGCTGAGCCTGCCTCACACCACTGACAATGCGAGGTCCGTCGTGAGGGGCTGGTGGCCTACTTCTTCCTGCCGCCCTTGCCGATGCTCTCGTTGGTCGTTGTCTTCGGGTGCCGCTTCACGGTGGCCTGCTTCACGAACCGGCCCGTGATGGCACTGCGGCCCCGCTTGCCGTTGGATGCGCTGCTCTTGCCTGCCATGGGCTGTCCTTCCGATCTTCTGCGGTGGCCTGCGGTAGCACACGCCACACCCTACGTCAGAGTTTCATTTACCCAGTAGGTACATGAAATCTTGCGAACCTTGATCGGGAGGATAGCATGGAAGCAGTAGGTACACGGAAAAGGATTCTGAGGTCGCTGGTGGAGATCGTCTTCGAGGACGCCGAGCTCGCCCGTGTCTGCAACAGCGGCCCTGCCCGCAGGGACCGTTTAGGCCCCGATGGGGCGACCACCCTGCTCCGGCGTCTTGGCCAGATGGCGGCCGCCCACCACCTGGCCGACCTGCGCCACGTTGCGGCCGCGCGGCTGCGGCCTGCAGCCAACGGGGACTGCTTCACTCTGCTGGTGTCGCTCGGTGATCACGGCGATCTCGTGGTCCGCCCGCGCGACGACCCGCCCGGCACTCTCGACGACGGCACCCTCAACGAGCACGCCGTACGCGCTGTGATCGTCGCAGCGATCCACCGCCCCTGATCCCGCCACCAGGCCCGCCCCGCAGCCTCGCCGACCGAGAGGCACTCACGTGACTCCGCCCTCCGCCCCGCACCCGTTCGCACCGAATGAAGTCCTGCCTCCGGGCGACACCCTGAAAGAACAGCTCGACGCCCTTGGTATCCCCCAGGCGGACCTTGCCCGCCGCACCGGGCTGTCGACCAAGCACGTCAACCAGATCGTTCAGGGCAGCGCTGTACTCACCCCCGAGACTGCCCTTCTGCTGGAGCGGGCCGTCGGAATCCCGGCTTCGCTGTGGAACCAGATGGAGGCCGCCTGGCGCACCCATGTCAGCCGCACCCAGAGCCGTGAAGCCCTCAGCCACCGCCTCGACTGGCTCGACCGCTTCTCCCTGCAAGAGTTGGTCAAGCGGGGCATCCTGCCGACCAAAGAGCGCACGGTGGACAATCTCGAGCATCTGCTGGCGTTCTTCGGGGTCGCCGACCCCGAGGTTGCAGAGAACGTGTGGGGCAGCTACCGGACTGCCTTCCGGCGTTCCACCGTCCTCACGCCGGACGACTACGCCACCGCCGTCTGGCTGCGCCAGGCCGAACTCAGAGCACGCGAAATCCCCTGCGCACCCTACGACCGCGCGGCCCTGCTTGAGCTACTTCCCCAGCTGCGCGCCCTGACCGTCGAGGAACCTGCCGTCTGGCGCTCCGAAATCCCGCGTCTGTGCGCCCGAGTCGGCGTCGCGGTGGTGTTCGTTGCCGCGCCCCCCAACAGTCGCGTCTCCGGCGTCACCCGATGGCTCACCCCGGAAAAGGTCGGAGTCGCCCTCAGCGGCCGGTTCAAGAAGGACGACCATTTCTGGTTCACCGTCTTCCACGAGCTCGGCCATGTCCTCCTGCACGGCAAACGCCTCACTTTCATCGACAACACAAGCCGTGACGACGACACGACCCCCGAAGGAGACCGCAGCGAGGACGAGGCAGACGCCTTCGCCAGGGAAACCCTCATCCCGCCCGAGCACGCGGCCGCCTACAAGCAACTTGCCCAGCGCCCCATGCCCTTCACCAACATCACAGCCTTCGCCCGCCGGGCTGGCATCGCCCCAGGCATCGTGGTCGGGCGCCTCCAGCACGACGGCGTCCTGGACTGGAAATACGGCAGCAAGCTGAAGCGCCCCATCGAGATCAGCCTCTCCGGCGATCTCACCGCGGGCTAGCCACCCCTGCACGTTTAAAGGGGCCCCCACCCACCGCGCAAGCCGGAAGGAACTGGTTGCATCAGGCGAAGGCAAGCGCCCTGAAGGCGTTGCGGACGCCGGTGAGGGGCTGCCGATCGCGGGTGTAGTAGAGCTTGTTCGTCAACAGCACCGCCCATCGGCCTTGCAGAGGTGAGATCCACATGCCGGTTCCGGTGAAGCCGTAGTGGACCCCAGATGTCGGTGTCGGAGTCGTTTCTGGGTGCCGGTTGTCAGAACAGGCCGGGTCCCGGCTCCAGACCGCCGGTCTGGACGGTCAGCGACTCCTTGATCCAGTCGGGGCCGAATCCGGTCCGATCCGGGGTGGAGGCGAGCATGTGGCGAAGGAAGATGCTGACGTCGTCGAGGACGGTGAAGGCGCTGGCGATGCCGCAGACTCCGCCCAAGAGCCGGGCGGAGAAGTCGTGGGCGACGCCCTTCAGGTGGGTGCCGGTGTCCTGGTCGAGAGTGCGAAGACTGCTATGACACGGGAGTTGACCGCGCTCGTGGCCCTGGCCCGTGCACGGTTCCTCCTCCGGTCTGCCTGCGAGGTGGGCTGTTGCAGAGGAGGCGGATAGCGGTGGCCTAGCCACTTACGGAGCTCCCAGGCCATCCGCTGCCCCATGCGGGACCATGAGCGCCGTCGTCCAGAATCGGCGCTCGGCGCCCACGGCCCCGACGCATCGTCCTACAGGGCGGTGGGGGCCTTTTTGTACCAGTCGGCGATCACGCTCACGAGATGGACGATGTTCTGCGTCCGCATGATCGGTGCCGAAGCGTTCGGCTCAAAGTCGACCTTGGCCGCGGTGGTGAGCCAAATGCTGGTCTCCAGTACCGGTGCCGACATGTGCGGGTCGAGGCGGCTGAAGAAGTCGGTGACGTCGTCGAGTTCGGCAGGATTCTCGCCGGCCCGCAGCTCTCGGAATACGCCGCCGAGAACACGGAGCATGCCCACCGACCCGAGGAGCGAGGACCGGCGAACCTCCTGGGACATGGTGAGCTCTCCAGGCTGACGCTCTGCCTCCGGATCGTCCTCGGTAAGGGAGGCGAGGTCAGTGAAGGCGTTGGAGATGACGTCGAGGAAGTCCTTGACCTGCTCGATCACCTCGCCGTCGGTGAGAGTCTGCTCGGCCTTCTTGCTGATCCGGCCGCCGGCACCGGCAATGACGGACCGGGTGATGTCGGCGACGTGCTTGGCGCCCATGAAGTTGGGGTTCTTGAGCGTCATACGGTCTTGCTCGGCGTCAACCCGGCCCTTGAGCAGGGGGTGGTCGATGACATCGGACAGGGTGCGGTTGGCCACCTTGTAGCTGTCGAAACGAGCGCGGACGGCGCTGCTGATGCCCTTGGCGTTGTCAGCAACGTCCACGAACATCTGCTGAGACTTGATTGGGTCCGGTTCGACATAGATGTCAAGGCCGACGTACTCAGCCTTGAGACGGTTCATCTGGCCGATGAGCTTGTCACGTTCGGCCTCGAGCTTCGCGGCCTTCTCCGGGCTCACCTTGCGAGCCATTTCGCGATCTACGTCAGAGATGGCATCGGTGATGCGCTGCTTTTCGATCGCGACTCCGAGCACGCGGTGTTGGCCGTCGATGGTCCGCAAACTAGAGATGCCGCCAATCGCCCACGGGACGGTGATGTAGCCGACGGCGCCCTGGTCGTCTACCTTCTCGAAGGTGCATCCACCGCCGTCCCGGGCGAGTAGAGCTGGAGCGACCCAGTCCTGCTTGGTGTCGAGGTACTCGCCGAAATGCTTGGCATGAAGGCGGTCGACCTTGCGGTTGTCCTTGTCGACGTTGTTGGGGTCAGGGACGGGCAGGATCGTCGGCAGATCGAGCAGGGGGACGCGCACGCTGTAGACCGTGCGGCCGCCCTGAGGGGTCTTGATGGCGAGGTACGTGCTGGAGTCCTGAGGCTTGGACAGGCGCAGCGGGTCGACGGCAATGCTCACGGTAGGCCCCCAGTGGGATCGGCTACGCACTTGGATGGCGTAGCAACCACTGGAAGGTAGTGCGTAGCAGATTACCTACGAAGGTAACTTCTTATCTCTGTCGCTAAGTTGGCGATACGGGTTCTCAAGTTGCAAGTGGGTGACCAGAGGTGCACGTGGCTGACCAATCTGGGTCGCGTCTTGCCGCCGAGACGGCGCCGGTCGACGACCGCGACGTCGCAGCCGTCGCGGCACGGACGCTCTCCCGTGACGAATTCCAGTCGCGCGAAGATGTCGACGCGTAGATGGGGTGGACGTACAGCCGCGGACTGGACCGGCGGGGTGAAGGGGGTATCGACCCATGATCGAGTGCCGCCCCAGTCGTCTGGGCGAATCTCAGGATCGGTGCCGGGCGGTGCGGCGTCCGATTCGCGGACGTACACGTGGGTGAGATGCAGGTACGCGGTGATCAAGGAGCGGGCGGCTGCTACCCGGGGAAGACCCTGACCAAGATCTTCTCCCAGATTTCTCCCAAACGATCTCCAGAGACGCAGGAAGGGCCTGACCCTCAGAGAGGATCAGGCCCTTGACCTGGTCTTTCAGCTGTCGGGGTGGCGGGATTTGAACCCACGACCTCTTCGTCCCGAACGAAGCGCGCTGCCAAGCTGCGCTACACCCCGATGTCGTTGATCCACTGCCCCGCATTGCTGCAGGCCCGTGGCGACATCGATTACTTTAGCGGACCGGCGGCCTGAGGCGAAATCCGGTTTTCGGGGGGCCTTGGCCAGGGGCGGATGCGGTCCAGGGCCACGGCTGTCAGGGCCAGGGCGTAGAAGGCCAGGCCGAAGGTGAGCGCGTTGCCGAGGACGCTTCCGTAGCCGTGGGTCGTGACGTCCAGGAACGGGTACGGGTAGCGGGCCGTCGAGCCCGGTGGCAGGAGGGCGCCGCGGGTGAGGGCGAAGGCCAGGTAGGCCAGGGGATAGAGCAGCCACAGGGACGCGTGGCGCCAGCGCAGGCCGCCCGGTCTTGTCAGTAGGAGCCAGTCGAGGGCCACGGCGATCGGGGTCACCGTGTGCAGGAGCAGGTTGGAGAGTGTGTGCCAGTCGGACGCCGACGTCGTTTCCTCCGTCATCGAGAAACCGCTGGAAGCGTTCGCCAGGACCAGGTGGTAGACGAGGCCCGTGATCGCGATGAAGAGGAGCGTGCCGCCGGTCACCCACGGCGGCAGTCGGCGGCGGCCCCGCCACGCCCGCCACGCGGAGAGGCCGAGGACCACCGCCACCAGCGCGTTGCTCTGGACGGTGAAGTAGCTGAGGACGCGTGGCGGGCTGCCGATGACCAGGTCGATCACGATCCCGGTCGCCGCGGCGAGGGCGATCAGCGCGCGCACGGCGGCCACGAGGGGGCGGCGTACGGGTGGCACGACCGCCTCCGCGGGGACGCCGGAAGCGCTCGCGGTGCCCAGGGGAGGAGTCGGAGCGATCATGCCCCCCACGGTAGGGGGCAGCAGGTCATAGCCGCCTAAAGAGCCCCAGAGGGCCCACATCGCCTAGAGGGCCTAGACGGCCTATAGGGCCCAGACGGCGTAAAGGGGGCGGCGGGGGCGGCGCGGTCCGTTTCCGCGGCTCAAGCGAGGGCTATCGCTGCACCAGCGTCAACAGCGTCGCCTCCGGCGGGCACGCGAACCGCATCGGCGTGTACCGGTTCGCACCGCACCCCGCCGACACGTGCATGAACGCCGTCTTCCCCTCGGCCTGGTGCGTCGAGAGGCCCTTCACGCGGTCCGTGTCCAGGTCGCAGTTGGTGACCAGGGCGCCGTAGAAGGGGATGCAGAGCTGCCCCCCGTGCGTGTGGCCGGCGAGGATCAGCGGGTAGCCGTCCGCGGTGAACGCGTCCAGGGTGCGCAGATACGGCGCGTGCACGATGCCCATCGAGAAGTCGGCGCCGGAATCCGGACCGCCCGCCACGCGCGCGTACCGGTCGCGTTTGATGTGCGGGTCGTCCAGGCCGGTGAGGCCGATCTCGTAGCCGTCGATCTTCAGGGAGCCCCGGGTGTTCGTGAGGTTCACCCAGCCCGCCTCGTCGAAGCCGTCGCGCAGGCCTTCCCAGGGGTTGTGGATGGCACCGACAGCGGGCGCGTTGCCGTTCAGACCGTGCTTGCCCTGCGCCTTTTCGATCAGATAGCGGGCAGGGTTGCGCAACTTCGGCCCGTAGTAGTCGTTCGAGCCGAATACGTACGCCCCGGGGAACCCCATCAGCGGACCGAGCGCGTCCAGCGTCTCCGGTACGCCCTCGGGGTCCGAGAGGTTGTCGCCCGTATTGATCACGAAGTCGGGGCGCAGGCCCGCGAGCGAGCGCAGCCACCGCTGCTTCTTGCGCTGTCCGGACACCATGTGGATGTCGGAGACCTGGAGGACCCGCAGGGGGCGCATCCCCGGCGGCAGCACGGGCACCGTCACCCGCCTCAGCCGGAAGGAGCGGGCTTCGAAGCCCACCGAGTAGGCGAGACCTGCCGCGGCCGTCGCCGTGATGCCCAGAGGTACTGCGTATCGCGCGCGCATCCTCCCATCGTGTCAGACGCCGCGCGGCCCGGAACGGGAGGAGGGTCTCCGGGCCGACCGGCCGGAGGGGGACAAGCACGGCCGGGCCAACCAGCCCGCCCCCCGGGGGAAATCGGCGGGCAGGAAACCGGCCGCACCTGCCACAATCAACCCATGACCACGCTCAAGTCGAAGCTCCAGGAAGACCTCACCGCCGCGATCCGGGGGCGTGACGAGCTGCGCTCCTCGACGCTCCGGCTGACCCTCACCGCCATCACGAAGGAGGAGGTCGCGGGCACCGAGGCGCGCGAACTCTCCGATGACGACGTGCAGAAGGTGATCGCCCGCGAGGCGAAGAAGCGCCGCGAGGCCGCCGAGGCGTTCGGGCAGGCCGGGCGCACCGAGAAGGCGGACCGGGAGAAGGCGGAGGGCGAGGTCCTCGCCGAGTACCTTCCCAAGCAGCTCTCCGACGACGAGCTGCGGGACATCGTCACCCAGGCCGTCGAGGAGGCCAGGGCCGCCGGCGCCGAGGGCCCGCGCGCCATGGGCCAGGTCATGAAGATCGTGAACCCGAAGGTCGCGGGCCTCGCCGAAGGCGGCCGCGTCGCCGCCACGGTCAAGAAGCTCCTCGCGGGCTGACTCCGGCCTCGCCGCTCCTCGCGGGCTGACCCCGGCCCCGCCGCTCCTCACGGGCTGACCTGGCCC